>JANQRO010000394.1 GCA_028284525.1 Myxococcota bacterium
GCCTTGTCGGGCAGTCCATCGCGGAAGCACACCCGGCTCGCGACGGCGAGGGTGCCCTGGAGGTTCGAGACGTCGTAGCACTCGATGTGACGGGGGGGACGCTCGAGCTGGAGCGCCTCGCGCACCGATTCGAGCACCGCGTTCACGCTGTCGCGCTCGGCAAGCCGCTGTTCGAGACGGAGCGCGGCGTTGCGGTCGGCCATCTCGAGGAGCGCCCGGGCGCTCCCGCGCTGGGGACGCCGCAGGATCACCCGTCGGCCGACCCGCTCGGCAAAGAGATCCGCGAGGGCGTCGGGCTCTGCCGGCTCCCGCGCCACCAGGATCTCCCGGGTCGGCATGCGATCCGGTGCTCCGTAGTACTGCCCGAGAAAGGAGGCCATCGCCTCCTCGTCGGAGAGCCGCACTTCGGAGAACGAGTAGGAGCCGTGGTCGACGACCCGTCCGCCGCGCACGTGGAGGGCGTGGAGCTCGAGCTCCGCGCCCTCCCGGGCGAACCCGAAGACGTCGCGGTCCACCGCCTTCTCCGCCACGATCTGCTGTCGCTCGACGGTTTGGCGCACCGCCCCGAGCCGGTCGCGCAACCGGGCCGCGCCCTCGAAGTCCTCCGCCTCCGCCGCGGCGACCATCCGCGTCTCGAGGTCGCGGACCAGCTCGTCGGAACGTCCGCGCAAAAAGAGCCGCGTTCCCTCGACGAGCTCGCCATAGGCTTCGGCGCCGACCAGCCCACAGCACGGGGCAAGACAACGCTTCATCTCGTGCTCGATACACGGGCGGCCGCGACGCCCGTAGTCGCGAAACACGGCGTCGCTGCACGAGCGCAACGGGAAGACCCGACGCAGGTTCGACACGGCGTCGCGCAGGGCGTTGCTCGACGTGTAGGGACCGAAGTGCCAGGCCCCGTCTTCGCGAAAACGACGCACCTGGGTGAGCCGCGGCCACTCGTCGCGGGGGTCCATGCGGAGCCCTAGGTACTGTTTGTCGTCGCGGAGCCGGACGTTGAAGGGCGGTTTGTGACGCTTGATCAGCTCGTTCTCGAGGAGCAAAGCGTCCTTGACGTTCGGGGTGACCACGACCTCGACGTCGGCGGTGCGATCGACCAGATGGGGCACCTGGTGCCGACCATCTCCCCCGGGGCGGAAGTAGGAGCGGACCCGTCCACGCAGGCTCTGGGCCTTGCCGACGTAGAGGACCTTGCCCCGGGCGCTGCGGAACAGGTAGACCCCGGGCTCCCGGGGCAATGCCTCGATCCGCGATTCGAGCCGGTCGGGCCCGCCCATCACGCGCTCCGCAAACGCTGCGCCTCGAGGTCGCGGATCCGATCGCGCAGCCCGGCGGCGCGCTCGAACTCGAGGGCTTTGGCGGCCTCTTTCATCTCCTCGCGCAGACCCTCGATCAAGCTCGCGAGCTCGTGGAGCGGGACCCGCTCGTCCTCGCCGTCCCGCAACACCGGCACGGTCACGTAGTCGGCCTCCCAGATCGAGTCGCGCAGGCTCGAGATCTCTTTCTTCACCGTGGTCGGGGTGATGCCGTGCTCGCGATTGTAGGCCTCCTGGACCACGCGGCGGCGCTCGGTCTCTTCGATGGTGTCCCGGATCGACTGGGTCTGGGCGTCGGCGTAGAGGATCACCGTTCCGCCGGCGTTGCGGGCGGCTCGGCCGATCGTCTGGATCAAGGAGCGCGTCGAGCGCAGAAAGCCCTCTTTGTCCGCGTCGAGGATCGCCACCAGGGCCACCTCGGGGATGTCGAGACCTTCCCGCAGCAGGTTGATCCCGACCAGCACGTCGAACACGCCCTCGCGCAGCTCGCGGATGATCTCGGTCCGCTCGATCGTCTGGATGTCGCTGTGGAGGTAGCGAACCTTCACCCCGTGGTCGGTGTAGAAGTCGGTGAGCTCCTCGGCCATGCGCTTGGTGAGCGTCGTCACGAGCACCCGATCGCCCGCTTCGACCCGCTCCCGGACCTCCGCCAGCAGGTCGTCCACCTGGCCCCGGGCCGGTCGCACCTCGATCCGGGGGTCGGTGAGCCCCGTGGGCCGGATGATCTGCTCGACCACGACGCCCCCCGACTGCTCGAGCTCCCAGTCCCCCGGCGTCGCCGACACGTAGACCGCCTGACCCACGCGCTCGCGCCACTCGTCGAAACGGAGCGGGCGGTTGTCGAGGGCCGAGGGCAGCCGCCAGCCGTATTCGACCAGCGTCTCCTTGCGGGCGCGGTCGCCGCGGTACATCCCGCCGATCTGCGGTGCGGTGATGTGGCTCTCGTCGAGAAAGAGCAAGAAGTCGTCGGGAAAGTAGTCGTAGAGCGTGTAGGGTGACTGACCCGCCGCGCGGCCGTCGAGCCAGCGAGAGTAGTTCTCGACGCCGTGACAGAAGCCCATCTGCTCGAGCATCTCGAGGTCGTAGAGCGTGCGTTGCTCGAGACGCTGGGCCTCGAGGAGCTTCCCCGTCTCCTTGAACTCGCCGAGCCGCTCGCGCAGCTCCTCCCGCACCCCGGAGATCGCGCGATCGAGAATGTCGCGGGTCGCCACGTAGTGGCTCGCGGGATAGATCAGCGCGCGGTGCGGTCGCGAGAGCACCCGACCGCGCAGCGGGTCGACCTCGGAGATCGTCTCGATTTCGTCCCCGAAGAACTCGACGCGGATCGCGCGTTCGTCCTCGTACTGGGGGAAGATCTCGACCACGTCGCCGCGCACCCGGAAGGTGCCCCGGTGGAAGTCGTAGTCGTTGCGCTCGTAGAGCATGTCGACGAGACGCCGCAGCAGGTCGTCCCGCGCCAGCCGCGCTCCCTTCTCGACGTAGGCGTGCATCTGACCGTAGGTCTCGGGCGCGCCCAGCCCGTAGATGCACGACACGCTCGCGACCACCAGCACGTCGCGACGGGTCAGGAGCGCGTGGGTCGTCGCGTGACGGAGTTTGTCGATCTCGTCGTTGATCGACGAGTCCTTCTCGATGTAGGTGTCGGTGGCGGGGAGGTACGCCTCGGGTTGGTAGTAGTCGTAGTACGACACGAAGTACTCGACTGCGTTGTTCGGGAAGAGCGACTTGAACTCGCTGTAGAGCTGGGCGGCCAGGGTCTTGTTGGGCGCCATCACAAGGGTCGGGCGATCGAGCGCCTCGACCACGCAGGCCATCGTGAACGACTTGCCGCTCCCCGTGACCCCGAGCAGGGTCTGGTGGGGGTCGCCGCGCTCGATGCCCTCGACCAGGGACTCGATCGCCGCGGGCTGATCGCCCTCGGGTCGGTACTCGGAGACGAGCTCGAAGGCCCTCGCGGCCGGGGCCGACGGCGTGCTCTCAGCCACGGGCGCGGCTCCAGCGCGGGCCCTCGGGGGTGTCTTCGATCTGGATGCCCTCGGCGAGCAGGCGGTCTCGGATACGGTCCGCCTCGGCAAAGTCGCGGGAGGCGCGGGCGCTCTCGCGTTCGGCCAGCAGGCCGTCGATGCGCGGGTCGCGCTCGGCGCTCTCCAGGGGCTCGCCGAGACCGAGGGCGAGCACCGGCTCGACACCGGCGAAGAAGGCCGTCTTCTCGCCGGCCTGGAGCTCGGCGCTTCGCGCCACGTCCCACACGACGGCCATCGCCCGCGGCGCGTTGAGGTCGTCGCAGAGCGCCGCGCGGAAGGCGTGGCGAAACGTCTCGACCGCGGCGCTTTGCGCGGGCGCGCTCGCCGCGCACTCGGCCGCGTGCAGACGGAGCCGTCGAAACCCTGCGGAGGCCGAGGTCATCGACTCCTCGGTGAAGCTCTGCTGCGCCCGGTAGTGCGCTTGCAGAAAGAAGTAGCGGAAGGCCAGCGGGTCGTGCCCCGCGGCGCGGAGGTCGTCGAGAACCAGCACGTTGCCCGTGGACTTCGCCATCTTTTCTTGCCCGAAGATGAGGAACTCGTTGTGCAGCCAGTATTGCACCCATGGCTCGACGCCGAAGCCGCACTCGCTCTGGGCGATCTCGTTGGTGTGGTGGACGGACACGTGGTCGATCCCCCCGGTGTGGATATCGAAGCGCTCGCCCAGGTAGCGAACGCTCATCGCCGAACACTCGAGGTGCCAGCCCGGAAAGCCCCGCCCCCACGGAGACGCCCACTCCTGCTGTCGCTTCACCCCGTCCTCGGCGAACTTCCAGAGCGCGAAGTCGGCGGCGTTGCGTTTGCCGGCCACCTCGCCGATCCGCGCCCCGGCCTCCTGCGCGTCGAGCTGGAGCCGCGCGAAATCGGCATAGCGGGGAAAGCGCGCGGTATCGAAGTAGAGGCCGTCTCGGGTGCGATAGGTGTAGCCCCGGGCCTCGAGACGCTCGGCCAGGGCGATCTGCTCGGGGATGTGCTCGGTGGCCTTGCACAGCACCTCGGGCGCGAGACAACCCACCGCGGCGCGGTCGCGGAGCCACTGTTCGGTGTACTCGGCGGCGATCTCCTCGGCCCGCCGGCCGCTCGTCGAGGCCGCGAGTTCCATCTTGTCCTCGCCGTCGTCGGCGTCGTCGGTGAGGTGTCCGACGTCGGTGATGTTCACCACGTGGGTCACCTCGTAGCCGAGCCACAGGAGGGTGCGTTTGAGGAGGTCGGCGAAGAGCTGCGAGCGAAGGTTGCCGATGTGCTGGGGCGCGTAGACGGTGGGGCCGCAGGTGTACATACCCACCGCCGGTGGCGCGAGGGGACGGAACTCCTGTTCGCTCCGCGTCGCGGTGTTGAAGAGGCGGAGGACCTCGCTCACGAACGCCCCCGCAAGAGCACGACCGCCTGGGCGGCGATGCCCTCCTCGCGGCCGATCGCGCCGAGGTGGTCGGTGCTCGTCACCTTGAGGTTCACGGTCTGGGGGGCGGCGCCGAGCAGCGCGCGGAGCCGGTCCTGCATCGCCTCGCGGTGCGGTGCGAGACGCGGGACCTGGGCGATCACGGTGGCGTCGACGTTCGCGAGACGCAGCCCCACCGCGTCGACCATCGCCACGACCCGTTCCAACAGGACCGCGCTGTCGATCCCCTCGAGCTCCGGGTCCGAGGAGGGGAAGTGGGTCCCGAGATCGCCGGCTCCCATCGCGCCGAGCAGCGCGCCGGTCACCGCGTGGAGCACGACGTCGCCGTCGGAGTGCCCCTCGAGCCCCCGGTCGAAGGGAATCTCCACCCCCGCGAGACGGAGCGGACCTCCGGCGACCAGCTGGTGGGCGTCGAAGCCCTGCCCTACCCGCATGGCCCCCGCCTCCGCGTCTCCGTGTAGCCAGCGCTCTGCCACCTCGAGGTCTCCGGGATGGGTGATCTTGATGTTGCGGCGGTCGCCCAGCACGACCCGTACGGGATGGCCGCTCCGCTCGACGAGCTGCGCGTCATCCGTGGCGAGGACCCCCTCTTCGCGCGCCCGATCCATCGCGCGCCGGAGCACCTCGACGCGAAAGACCTGGGGGGTCTGGGCGGCGTAGCACTCCTCCCGAGGCGGCGTCTCGACGACCCGCTCGGCCCGCACGCGTTTGATCGTGTCGGCGGCGGGCACCGCCAGCAGGGCGGCGCCGTGGGAGGCCGCCTCGGCCACGACACGATCGACGTCCTCTTGTCGCACCAGGGGACGGGCAGCGTCGTGTACGGCCACGCCCTCTGCGGCGGGCGGGAGGGCCGAAAGCCCCGCTCGCATCGAGTCCTGCCGCTCGGCTCCGCCCGCGACCGGGTGCAGGAGCTTCTCGCGAGCGCCAGCGCTCAGCCCGTCGGGGCCGAACTCCGCCAGCGATTCGGCGGGCGCGACGGGGAGGATCCACTCCACCGCCTCACACGCGGCCAGGGTCTCGGCCGCGTGGGCCCAGAGTGGCTTTCCCGCCAGGCGGAGCAACGCCTTGGGGCGCTCCGCACCCAAGCGCTGTCCGCGTCCCGCGGCGAGCACCAGAGCAGCGACGCGCATCGCCGGAGCATAGCGCCCAGCGCGCCCCGCCCGGGTCGGGTATGCTGCGTTTCCCGCCCCGAAAGACGAGCCCGCTGTGAGCTTGTTCGACCGAAAACGCAAGGACGACCCGGTCGATCGACCGGTGTCCCCCCCGACGCCCGCGTCGACCACCGGCTCCGCCTCCTCTGGCGCGGCTCCGTCCCACGCTGCCAACCCCACGCCTCAGCAACGCAAGAGCGGAGAAGGTGCGAACACCATGGCCAACATCGGGAAGTCGATCACGATCAAGGGTGACCTGAGCGGCAACGAAGATCTGGTGATCGAGGGTCAGGTCGAGGGCAAGATCGAGCTGCCGAGCAACCAGCTCACGATCGGCGCCGAGGGCAACGCCGCGGCCGAGATCCACGCCCAGAAGGTCGTCGTGATCGGCAAGGTCACCGGCAACGTCAGCGCGACCGAGCGCATCGAGATCCAGGCCAGCGGCTTCGTCGACGGCGACGTCAAGGCGCCCCGTCTCGTCGTCGAGGAGGGCGCCGTGCTGAACGGCGCCATCGCCATGGAGAGCCCGGGCGGCGCGCGCCCGGCCCCCAAGCCCGGCGCGGGAGCGGAGACGCCCAAAGAGGGGAGCGGCGCAAAACCCGCCGCCTGAGCCGGTCGCGCCAATCCTCTAGGCGCTCGCGGCGCTGTGACGGGACTCCAGCCAGAGCAGCACCGGCGCCGCGACGAACACCGACGAATAGGTCCCGATCAGGATCCCGATCGCCATCGCCGAGGCGAAGGGCCGGATCACCTCCCCGCCCACGATCAGCAGGGACAGCACGGCGAGGAGCGTCGTCACCGAGGTCAGGATGGTCCGCGAGAGCGTCTGATTGATACTCCGGTTGAGCACCTCGGGAAGATCCGTGGTGGTGCGCAGCTCCATGTTCTCGCGGATCCGGTCGTAGACGATGATCGTGTCGTTCAGGCTGTAGCCGACGATGGCGAGGAGCGCGGCCAGGACCTGGAGGTTGAACTCGCGCCCCATCAGGATCCACAGCCCCGAGGTGACGAGGACGTCGTGGAGCAAGGCCACGATCGCGCCCGGGGCAAAGCGGAAGGTGAAACGGAAGCTGATGTAGACGAGGATCAGCGCGCCCGCGATCAAGAGCGAGAGGAGACCCGCCCGGCGCAACTCGGCCCCGACCCGCGGCCCGACGAACTCGACCCGCTCGAGGGTGACGGGGCCGATCCGTTCGGTCAGCCGGTCGCGGATCTGGTCGGCGCGCTGGCCCTGGGAGAATCCGCCTACCTCGGCGGCGGGTGCCGCCGCAGCCGACCCGGGCTCTGGCGAGCCGGCCTCGGCGGCGGGTGCCGTCTCGGTCCCGTCCGATGCGGCGGCCGCCAGCTCGCCGCCGTC
>JANQRO010000089.1 GCA_028284525.1 Myxococcota bacterium
TCAAGCCATCCGCGTGGTGGAAGACTGAGGGGCGCTCCGCGCCGTGTCCGTCGTCGGCGAATACCGCCGCATCCTCGCCGATCTCATCGCGATGCTTGCCGGGTCGAGCTCGGCCGCCGCGCGCCGCTTCGGCGAGGCGCTGGACGGCGCACAGCTCGAGCACGCCCCCCACGTGAGCGCCGCCGCCGAGCGCGCTCTGGCGATCCTCGAAGACACTCCCCTCGGCGACACCGATCTCGACAACGCCATCGAACGCGAGCGCATCGAGGAACAGCTCGAGCACTTCGCGGCGCTCTGCCGAGTCGTCCTCGGCCACTGAGCGATGGCGGGCGCGGCCGCAAAGCGCGACATCGTGCTGGTGGGCGGGGGTCACGCGCACATCCAGGTGCTGCGCGGCTGGGCGATGCGCCCGCGCGCCGACGCCCGGTTGACCGTCGTCGTCGATCGCCCGGTCGCGGTGTACTCGGGGATGGTGCCCGGCTTCGTCGCGGGTCAGTACACCCAGCGCGAGCTCGAGATCGACGTGCGCCCCCTCGCGATGCGGGCCGGAGCGCGCTGTGTCCTGGCCTCCGCGACCGGCGTGAACCCCGCCGCCGCTCGGATCGAGCTCGAGGGGCGCCCGGCGCTGCCCTACGACCTCGCCTCCTTCGACGTCGGCTCGAGCGTCGCGGGCCTCGACCTTCCGGGCGTGGCGACCCACGCCGTCGCGACCCGGCCGATTGGCCGCTTCGTCTCCGCGATCGACCGACGTCTCGCGGAGCTCGACGGTCCCGTGCACCTGGTCGGCGGCGGCGCCGGGGGCATCGAGATCGCCTTCGCGTTGGCGGCGCGACTCGGGCGCGAGGTCCCGCTCACCCTCCACGAGCGCGCCGAACAGCTCCTGCCCCGCGCCCACCCGCGTCTGCGGCGGCGGGTCGAGTCGGCCCTCGCGGCCCGTGGGATCACCCTGCGCACCGGAAGCGAGGCCGCCGCCGTCCACGCCGACGCCCTCGAGCTCCGCAGCGGAGAGCGGCTTCCGGCCGGTCTCGTGGTCTGGGTTTCGGGGGCGGCGGCGCTGCCGCTCTTCGCGGACACCCTGCCCACCAAGGACGGCTTCGTCGAGGTCGAGCCGACCCTCCAGGTCCGCGGGTACACCCAGCTCTTCGCGCTCGGCGACTGCGCCCACTTCCCGAGCCCGCTCCCCAAGGCGGGGGTCTACGCGGTGCGACAGGGCCCGGTGATCCAGTACAACCTGCGGGCCGCCCTCGACGGCCGGCGGATGCGCCGCTACCAGCCCCAGCGCGACTTCCTCGCCCTGCTCAACACCGGCGACGGCGCGGCGATCGCCGCAAAGTGGGGCATGTGTGGCGAGGGACGCTCCGCCTTCGCGCTGAAGGACTGGATCGATCGGCGTTTCATCCGACGCTTCCAGGTGCTGGGTGAGGACCACCGCCCGACCGACGACTTCCCCGAGATGCCCGGCATGGGTCCCGACGAAATGCCCTGCGGCGGCTGCGCGGCCAAGGTCGGCGAGTCGCTGCTCGAGCGCGCCCTCGGACAGATCCCGCCCCGCCGCGACCCGCAGGTCGTGCTCGGTCTCGACGCCCGGGACGACGCCGCCGCCGTGCGGCTGGGCGGCGAGCGGCTGCTGGTCGCGAGCGTCGATGCCTTCCGCGCCTTTACCGACGACCCCTACATCGTCGGCCGGGTCGGCGCCGTGAATGCCGCGAGCGACCTCTGGGCCAAGGGCGTGGCGCCCCGCTACGCCCTGGCCCACGTGACCCTCGACCGGGACGAGACACCGGCCCAGAACGAGGACGCCCTGGTCCAGGTGCTGGCGGGCGCGCGGGCGGTCTTCGACGCGGAAGGCGTCACCCTGCTGGGGGGTCACACCGGTGCCGGCGAAGACCTGGCGGTGGGCTTTACGCTCTGGGGCGAGGCGGCGAACGGCTTCCTGCTCCCCGTCGCCGACCTCGAGGTGGGCCAGATCCTGATCCTGACGAAGGCGCTGGGGACCGGCGTGCTCTTCCACGCCGACATGCGGGGGCAGGCCCGGGGCGAGTGGGTGGCGGCCGCCTACGCGTCGATGCAGCGGACCAACGCCGCGGCGAGCCGGATCGCGCGGCGTTTCGGGGCCACCGCCTGCACCGACGTGAGCGGCTTCGGCCTCGCGGGACACCTGGGCGAGATGCTGCGCCGCAGCGGCGTCTCCGCGGAGCTCGACCTCGCCGCCCTCCCCACCCTGTCCGGCGTCGATATCCTCCTCGAGGCCGGACTGCGCAGCACCTTCCACCCGGAGAACGCGCGCTCGCGCAAGGCCCTGGTGGTGGACCCGAGCCTCGCCGCGTCGCCCCAGCTCGACCTTCTCTTCGACCCCCAGACCTCGGGGGGTCTGCTCTTTGGCGTCACCGGCGACCGCGCCGCGGCGGCGCTCGCCGCGCTGCGCGACGAGGGACACGACGACGCCCGCGCCATCGGCCGGGTGACGCCGGTGCGACCGGACGGCGGGCTCTTCGCGGTCCTGTCCGACGTCCTCGACGTCGGGTCGGCCTCCGCAGCGTGACGGTCTACCGGCTGGGAGCGACGCTCGGCTTCCCCGACCCGATGGAGGCCGACGAGTCCGGGCTGCTCGCGGTGGGCGGCGACCTCGAGCCCGAACGCGTGCTGCGGGCGTACCGGGAGGGGATCTTCCCGTGGCCGGTGGTGGCGGAGCCGCTGCTCTGGTTCTCCCCCGACCCGCGCATGGTGCTCGTCCCGGGGGAGCTCCACGTCGGCCGCAGCCTGCGCAAACGAGTGCGGCGGGGCGACTTCGAGTTTCGCTTCGACTCGGACTTCGGCGCGGTGGTGGAGCGTTGCGCGGCCATCCCGCGGCCCGGCGAGGTCGGCACCTGGATCACGCCCGCGATCTGCCGCGCCTACGAGCGGCTCCACGAACTCGGCTATGCGCACTCGGCGGAGTCGTGGCGCGACGGCGCGCTGGTCGGTGGTCTCTACGGCGTCTCGCTGGGGGCGTGCTTCTTCGGGGAGTCGATGTTCGCGGTCGAGGCCGATGCGTCGAAGGTCGCCTTCGTGCACCTCGTCGAGCAGCTCCAGGCCTGGGAGTTCGAGCTGATCGACTGTCAGGTCCACACCGAGCACCTCGAACGCTTCGGCGCGGTCGAGTGGCCCCGGGCGCGCTTTCTCGAAGCGCTGCGACACGCTCTCGTGGCGCCCACGCGCCGCGGCCCCTGGTCGGTGTCTGTGTGAGCGACACCCTCGTCGCGCAGAGCGAACGATTGGCGCGCGCCGTGTCGCGGCTGCGCTTCGCCGCGCCGGTGACCCACGTGTACAACCCGTTGCGCTACGCCGCGCGGCCCCATCGCGAGTACCTGCGTCGCTTCGGTACAGGGCCCAAGGAGGTGGTGCTCCTCGGAATGAATCCGGGGCCCTTCGGCATGGCCCAGACCGGCGTTCCCTTTGGCGAGGTCGGCATGGTGCGCGACTGGATCGGCATCGAGGCCCCGGTGTCGCGCCCGCGGCGCGAGCACCCCAGACGTCCGATCGAGGGATTCGCGTGTCGGCGCAGCGAAGTGAGCGGCCAGCGGCTCTGGGGCTGGGCACGGGAGCGCTTCGGCGCGCCCGAACGCTTCTTCTCGCGGTTCTTCGTGGCGAACTACTGCCCCCTCGTGTTCATGGAGGAGAGCGGACGCAACCGCACCCCGGACAAGCTCACGCGCGCCGAACGCGACGCCCTCTACCGTGTCTGCGACCGCGCGTTGCGCGAGACCGTGGCCGCGCTCGCGCCGCGCTTCGTGATCGGGGTGGGGCGTTTCGCCGAGACCCGCGCGAAGGCGGTGCTGCCCGAGTTCGCCGGGACGATCGCGAGCATTCCCCACCCGAGCCCGGCGAGCCCCGCCGCGAACCGCGGCTGGGCCCCGCTGGCCGAGGCGGCGTTGCGCGAGATCGGGGTCACCCTCGACTAGGTGGCGACGTGCCCGGTCTCGTCGGGGGGCTCTGCGTTGCGGGTGCTGCCGAGGGCCCACTCGGCGTCGGGGTCGAACACCGGGAGCTTGCGAATCCCGCCGGGGAAGCGTCCCTGTAGCCGCTCGTACTCGGCCTGTTTGCCCTGGTCGGGATGGGACCAGTCGTGGAGGTAGTAGACCGCCGAGATCTTTGCCTGGAGCGCCTCTTTGGTGCAGCCGAAGCAGGGACGCATCGTCGAGTACAGAATGCCCTCCTCCACCGCGATCCCGAAGCGCGCGGCCGCGAGCAGCGCGTTCTGCTCGGCGTGCACACAGATGCAGAGGTCGTAGCCGGTGCCCGAGGGATACTGGGCCCGGTTCGCGCAACGGTGGCACCCACCCTCGCTGCAATTGGGCATGTGCTCGGGCGTGCCGTTGTAGCCGGTCGACACGATGCGCCGGTCGAGCACGACGAGCGCGCCCACGCGGTTGCCCGTGCAATCGGCACGGCGCCGCACCGCGAGGGCGATCCCCATGAAGTAGTCGTGCATGTCGGGGCGCGCGACGTCGGCGCTCATCGGCTGCTCCTCGGCGGGAGCAGTATACGGCGCGGAACCTGCCCGCGACGCCCCTGGCAGTGCGGGCGCCCGCGGAGCGAGCGACCCGGGCGCGCGGTGGGTCCTCCGGCGATCCGCCGAACGAGGCGCCCCGGGACGTCTCCGACGATCAGCCGAGGGAGAGCGGGGCGCGACGCCGCCGAGCCAGCGCCGCCAGCGCCGCCGACGCGATCAGGGCTGCCCCGGCGGCCCCCGGCTCGGGCACGGTGATGGTCTGCACGTCGGCGATCACTTCCGAACCGTCGTGGAGGACCGCGGCGACCTGCGCCGTCGCGAACTGCTGGGGATCGGGGGGGAGCACCTCCAACCCGGTTCCGTTGATCCCGCTGGAGGATCCGGGGTTGGTCATCGACAACGCGAAGGTGTCGAGGTCGCCGATCGAGTCGTCGATCGACGACATCAGCGCCTCGTACGACTCGCCCTCGACCGGGTCGATGTCGAAGTCGTGGGTGCGCACCTGGATCAGCGCCGCCGGGAAGGGGTTCGGCGCGACCGCCTGGAACACCTCGCCCTCGAGGACGACCTGCGCGGTGTAGCGCATGGCGCCGGCGTACCAGCCGGTGCCGTTGCTCCCGGTGGGCGTCTGCGCCGTGTCGGCGTCGAAGGCGTAGCGACCGCTGATCGCGCTTCCCACCATCAGGCCGGGGGGCAGGTCGCCGTTGTCGGTCACACTGGTCACCTGAGCGGTGAACTCGAAGGCGACCGGGTCGACCGCCCACGCGGGGGCGGCGAGCAGCAGGACGAGCGCGACACCGATCGGTGCAACACGCGAGCAGACAATAGGCATTTCCATCTCCACAGGGCTTGGGGCCGTTGCGTGTGTGCCCCACTGGGCTTGAGGCCTCTGCGTGTGTGCCCTCCGCCGGGCGAGGAGTGTCGCAGAAAGCGCGCGCGGCGGAGTCTCCTGCCCGCCCGCGGTCGCGGCGCGGTTCGGCAGCGGCGAGCCGCAGCGACCGGCCGCGGACGTCCGCCGCGAAGCGTGGCACACTGCTCCCAAGGCGCGGCGAGCGCGCCGGCCCGATCCATCCCCCGATTCACGGAGACCCGATGTCCAATCCCCAGATCGACGCAATCCGCAAGAACCTGGCCGAGAACCCGCTGATCCCGGAGGGCGCCTCCCTCGAGCAGATGCGCAGCGGCATGGACGCCATGGGGGAGATGCTCCCCGCCCCCGACGGCGTCAGCGTGACCGCCGTCGACGCCGGGGGTGTGCCGAGCGACTGGGTGGCGGCGACCGGCGCTGACGAGACCCGCGCGGTGCTCCACCTCCACGGTGGCGGCTACGTGATCGGCTCTGCCCTGTCGCACCGCGGACTCCTCGGCCGCCTCTCGGTCGCCACCGGGGCCCGCGTGCTGGGCATCAACTACCGCATGGCGCCGGAGAACCCCTTCCCGGCCGCTCTGGAAGACGCGGTGAAGGCCTACCGCTTCCTGCTCGACCAGGGCATCGAGGCCCGGCGTATCGCCGTGACCGGCGACTCGGCCGGCGGCGGTCTCGCCGCCGCAACCCTCGTGGCGCTGCGCGACGAAGGGCTGCCCCAGCCGGGCTGTGCGGTCTGCCTCTCGCCCTGGGTCGACATGGAGGGTCTGGGCGAGACGATGCAGACCCGCGCCGCCGTCGACCCGATGGTGCAGCGCGAGGCGCTCCTCGAGATGGCGAAGCTCTACCTCGGCGACGCCGACCCGCGCTCGCCGCTGGCGGCACCGCTCCACGCGGATCTCTCCGGCCTCGCGCCGATCCTGATCCAGGTGGGGGACGCCGAGACCCTGCTCGACGACTCGATCCGCTTCGAGGCCGCCCTCAAGCAGGCGGGCAACGACGTCACCCTCGAGGTGTGGGACGAGATGATCCACGTCTGGCACCTCTTCGCCCCGATGCTCGACAAGGGCCAGGAGGCGATCGACCGGATGGGCGAGTTCATCCGCAAGCACGCGTAGCGCGACCCCGCGCCCCCGGCTCCAGCGCGGGCCGGCCGCCGGGAGACGACACGAGACGCGACCGCAGCCGGGCTGCGGTCGCGTCGTCGTTCGAGGACACGACGGGGCGGCCCGCGACGCGACGCGGGTCGACTAGCGCAGGGTGCGGAAGAAGGCGCGCACGTCGTCCGCCAGCAGCGCCGGCTCCTCGAGGGCCGCGAAGTGACCGCCGGCGGGCATCTCGGTCCAGCGCGTCACGTTGTAGCACCCCTCCACCCAGGCCCGGGGCGGGTGGTAGATCTCGCGGGGGAAGAGCGCGACACCGGTGGGCACCTCGAGACGGCGGTCGGCGGTGCCGAAGGTGCCGTTGCGCATCGACTCGCAGTAGAGCCGCGCCGACGAGGTGATCGACTGGGTCACCCAGTAGATCGTGATGTTGGTGAGGAGCTCGTCGCGGGTGAACTGGCTCTCGACGTCGCCGTCGGTGTCACCCCAGGTGCGGAACTTCTCGACGATCCACCCCGCGAGACCCGCCGGCGAGTCGTTGAGCCCGTAGCCCAGGGTCTGGGGCTTGGTGCCCTGGATGGCCTGGTAGCCGGTCTCGTTGCGTTTGAATTCGCCGAAGGCCTGCACCCCCGCGAGCTCGGCCTCGCTGAGCCCGGCGCGCGGGTCGCCGCCCCGCGGCGGCCGCGCCACCGCCATGTTGAGGTGCACGCCGGCGCAGTGCTCGGGGTCGGCGAAGCCGAGGTAGGTGGAGATGATCGCGCCCCAATCACCACCCTGGGCGCCGTAGCGGCGATAGCCCAGCCGCTCCATCAAGGTCGCGTTGAGCTCCGCCATCTTCACGCAGTCCCAGCCCGGCGCCGGTGGCGCGCTCGAGAACCCGTAGCCCGGGATCGAGGGACACACGACGTGGAACGCGTCGGCGGCATCACCGCCGTGGGCCACGGGGTCCACCAGCGGGTCGATGATCTTGTAGAACTCGAAGATCGAGCCGGGCCAGCCGTGGGTGATGACGAGCGGAAACGCGTGCTCGTGTCGCGAGCGCACGTGGAGGAAGTGGAGGTCGACGCCGTCGATCGGCGTGACGAACTGCGGGAAGCGGTTCAGCCGCGCCTCCCAGGCCCGCCAGTCGTACTTCTCCCGCCAGTACTCGCAGAGCTCGCGCAGGTAGGCGGGGTCGGTGCCGTAGTCCCAGCCGGTGTCGGGGATCGGCTCGGGGAAGCGCGTGCGCGCGAGCCGTGTGCGCAGGTCCTCGAGCTCGGCTTCGGGGATCGCGATCTCGAAGGGGCGGGTCTCGCTCATTGCGCGCCCTCGTACGCGGCGATGACCTCGCCCGGAGCCTGGACGAGTTCGATCAACACCCCGGCGCCGCCGATCGGCGCCGCATCGTTGCCCTTGGGATGGATGAAGCAGACGTCGTGTCCCGCGGCGCCCTTGCGGATGCCCCCCGGTGTGAAGCGCACGCCCTGGGCACCGAGCCACTCCACCGCCTGGGGCAGGTCGTCGACCCAGAGCCCGATGTGGTTGAGCGGCGGGTCGTGCACCTTGGGTCGCGCGTCGACGTCGATCGGCTGCATCAGGTCGACCTCGACTTCGAAGACGCCGGCGCCCATCACGGTGATGTCCTCGTCGACGTTCTCGCTCTCGCTGCGAAAGCTGCCTTTGGGTGTCAGACCAAAGAGATCGATCCACAACGTGCGCAGCGGGTCTTTCTCGGGCGCGCCGACGGCGATCTGTTGCAGGCCGAGAATGCGGAAGGGTCGGGAGTCGCTCATCGGGAGTCCTCGTCGGGGGGCGCGCGGCCACGCGCGGCGGTCGCTTGCGGGCGCACCAAGATACATGAAACTCCGGGTCACGATGG
The DNA here is from genome assembly GCA_028284525.1 of Myxococcota bacterium. Taxonomy (GTDB): domain Bacteria; phylum Myxococcota_A; class UBA9160; order UBA9160; family PR03; genus JANQRO01. The sequence goes on from JANQRO010000089.1 coordinate 8,319, forward strand.
CCGACCCGCTCCCCGGCACCGCGCCGCCGCCCCACGCCCGCGTGCACTTCCACTCCCTCGGGTGCGCGAAGAACCTCCTCGACACCGAGGTCATGCTCGGCGCGCTGGCCTCGCGTGGCTACGCCATCGCCCAGGAGCTCGACGACGCCGACGTCGTCGTGGTGAACACCTGCTCCTTCATCGAGTCGGCGCGGGAGGAGTCGATCGCCGCGATCCTCGACGTCGCCGAGCTCCGCGAGGCGGGCGCGCTGCGCGCCCTGGTGGTGGCGGGGTGTCTGCCCCAGCGCTACGGCACGGCGCTCGCGAAAGAGCTCCCCGAGGTCGATGCCTTCGTGGGAACCGGGGACTTCCCCAAGATCGCCGACATCCTGGACGCTGCCTTGGCCGGCGCCGGGCGCGGCGTCTATGTCGACGCGGGGCGCACCCACCTCTACGACGAAACCAGCCCGCGGATGCTCGCGGGCCCGCGTCACAGCGCCTACCTGAAGATCGCCGAGGGCTGCGACCGGGTCTGTGCGTTCTGCGCGATCCCCGGAATCCGCGGCCGCTTCCAGAGTCGCTCGGCGGAATCGATCCTCGCCGAGGCGCGGCAGCTCGGCGCCGCAGGCGTACGCGAGCTGAACCTGGTCTCCCAGGACACCACCTCGTGGGGCAAGGATCAGCCGGGGCGACCGCGGCTCGCCGAGCTCGTGAGACGCCTCGACCAGGTCGAGGAGCTCGACTGGATCCGCCTCCTCTACCTCTACCCGAGCGCGATCGACGAAGCGCTGGTCGACGCGATCGCCGGCGCCGAACGCGTGCTCCCCTACGTCGACGTCCCGCTCCAGCACGGGAGCGACCGGGTGCTGCGCGCGATGCGTCGCGGCACGACCCGCGCCCGTCAGGAAGCCCTGGTACGCCGGCTGCGCGACGCCATCCCCAAGCTCACCCTGCGCACGACGCTGATCGTCGGCTTCCCCGGAGAGCGTGACGAAGACTTCGCCGAGCTCTGCGATTTCGTGCGCGCCATGCGCTTCGACCGGGTCGGGGTGTTCCGCTACTCGGACGAGGAGGGCACCGCGGCCTTCGAGCTCGGGGAGAAGGTGCCCCGGGAGCTCGCCCTCGAGCGCTACGCGGTGTTGACCGAGCTGCTGCGCGACCAGCTCGTCGAAGCCGGGCCGAGCCAGGTGCACCAGGTGCTCGACGTGCTCGTGGACGCCGGGGGACGCGAGCGCGCCGTCGGCCGGAGCGCCGGGATGGCCCCCGAGATCGACGGGGTGGTGAACCTCCTCGGCGGGGCGAGCACGGGCGAGATCGTGCGCGCCCGCGTCACCGCGGCGAGCGGTCCCGACCTCGAGGCCCAGGTGACGCGACGCGAGCGCCACGACCTGTCCCTCGATGCCTATCCCGGTCCGGCCGGATCGACGGCGAGCGCCGCACCCCGCTCACCCTTCACCGCGAAAATCGCGCCCCAGTAGGTAGCGCTCGGCGCTGCCCTTGCGCGTGGCGCGCAGCCCGTGGAGCGAAGCGCGGCCGAAGCGCGGGCGCAGACGCTTCACGAAGGTCTGCGCCTCTGGACTCTCGAAGACCTTCACCACCAACGCGCCGCCGGGGCGGAGCAATTCCGGGAGGGCGGCGCCGAGGGCGTCGAGGAGCTGCTCTTCGGCGGCGCGATCGGTGGCGCGGATTCCGGTCTTCTTGGGCGCGGCGTCGCAGAGCACCAGGTCGGCCGCGCCCCCGCTGTGCCGCAGGAGCTCGGCGCGGGCCGCGACCTCGCCGAAATCGCCGACCAAGGTGGTCACCGTCCCGCCCGCGATCGGCGTCTCCAGGGCCGTCAGGTCGATCCCGACCACACGCCCCCGGGCGCCGACGTGCTCCGCCGCGACCTGGAGCCATCCCCCCGGCCAGCAACCCAGGTCGATGACGCGCTGGCCGGGGCGCAGCAGGCGCTCCTTGGCCTGGAGCTCGAGCAGCTTGTAGGCCGCGCGACTCGCGTAGCCCTCGCGCTTGGCGCGCCGGTAGAGGGCGTCCTTGCGGTCGTAGCGAGCCACCGACGAGAAGGGGGTGGCGTGACGGCCCGCGCCGTCGGCTAGCG
>JANQRO010000458.1 GCA_028284525.1 Myxococcota bacterium
GTCGAAGCCTTCGCGTTGGATCACCGAGGAGTACTCGGCGCGTCGCATCGCGAGCTCGCTCACCGTCCCGTTCAGGAAGATGTCGATCACCCGCGGCCCCTGCGGCGTCTCGCGGAGCCGATAGTCGAGGCGGGTCGCGGTGCCGCCGCGCTGTACGATCTCGGTGCGCACCAGGACCGTGTCGTAGTTGGCGGCCTCGGTGCCGGTAGTCTCGAAGCGCTCGCCGTCGTAGCCGTCGAAGCGCGCCGCGTAGTTCGAGACGGCGAGGTCTGCGATCGCGTCGGTGAGCGCCGCGTGCTGGGTCTCGTCGAGCGCGCGCCAGTGACGCCCGGCGGACTTCTCGGCCATGAAGGCAAAGTCGAAAGTGTCGAAGATCACCCCGCGGAGGGCGCTGCGACGCGCTTCGAAGGGCTGATCCGCGGCACTGCGCATCGCGTCGAGAAGCGCCCCGTGGAGTCGCTCGACGACGACGCGCTCCGCGTCGAAGGCGGGCGTGTCGGCGGCGCCGACGCCGGCGCCGAGCCACCCCAGACCGACGACGTGGGCGAGGAGGCAGGCGAACGCCACGCGGGGGTTGCGTCGGCCGCGCTGCACGATGCGTCGGGCGGGCATCGTGCTCGCGTCGGGTTCCAGCTGTGTCACCGGGTTCCTCCGAAGGCCAGCAGGGGTGGTGGAGCGATGGGGCCTCGTCACCCGGCTATTCTCGGTCGCGCCGAGTCTAACGGATGAGCGATACCGAACGGTCCCGAGGGAGCTCCGCGCCGCGCGAGGGTGACCCCCCCTCCCCACTGGAGGAATGGGTCGTCCGGGTGCTGCGCCACGCGCGCCCGGTCGCGTTGCTCGCGCTCGTCTCGGCGCTGGCCGCGGGAGCGTTCGCGGCGGCGACCCTCGAGATCGACTCGGACACGGATGCGCTCTTCGCCGACGATCTCCCCTTCCAGCGCCACGCGCGCGAGCTCGAGGCGGAGTTCCCGGCGCTGCGCCGCCAGCTCGTCATTCTGGTCGAGGGCGACTCCCCGGCGGTCGCCCACCGCGCCGCCGGCCGACTGGCCGATCGCCTCGCGGCCGATCCCGATCGCTTCGCCAACGTCTACGCACCCGGGGGCGGCGCGTTCTTCGACCGCAACGGTCTGCTCTACCTGAGCGTGGAGGAGCTCGAGGTCCTCGCCGACCGGGTGGTGTGGGCCCAGCCCTTTCTGGCCGAGCTCGCCAAGGATCCCTCGCTCCCCAACTTGCTGCGGCTGCTCGAGGGCAGCGTGCGCGTTGCCGGGGACAGCGACCTCGCACCCGACGAGCTCTCCGAGACGCTCGACGGGGTGGCACAGAGTCTCGCTACCTCCGAGGTCCCGATGGCGTGGGATCGCTGGGCGGTGGGCGGGCTCGGCGGCGCTCGGGCGCTCCGTCTGGTGTACGTCGAGCCGCGCCTCGACTTCGCCGAGAGCGATCCGACCGGTTCCGCGCTCGCCGCGATCGACGCGGCTGCCGAGGCGCTCGCCCTCGACCCGGCTCGGGGCATCCGGATTCGCGTCACCGGGGACCTGGCCCTCGCGGCCGAGGAACTCGAGAGCCTGCGCCGGGAAGGGCGTCTGCTGGCGCTGCTGTCCTTCGGCGGCATCAGTGTGCTGCTGATGCTCGGGCTGGGCTCGCTGCGCTACGCCCTCGCCGCGCTCCTCACCCTCGGCATCGGGCTCTCGTGGACCGCGGCCTTCGCCGCCGCCACCCTCGGCCGCTTGAACGTGCTCTCGGTGTCCTTCGCCGTGCTCTTCATCGGTCTCGGCATCGACTTCGCGATCCACTACGCGACGCGTCTCCTCTCCCGCACCCGGGCCACCGACGACCCGGTCCGCGTGTTCGCCGCGACCGCGGGCTCGAGCGTCGGCCCGCTCGGTCTGTGCGCGGCCACGACCGCCATCGCCTTCTATGCCTTCCTGCCGACGGACTACCGCGGCATCGCCGAGCTCGGCTGGATCGCCGGGAGCGGGATGGTCTTCAGCCTGGCGGCGACGCTCTTCGTCTTCCCCGCCATCGCGTTGAGCCTCGGCCGCGACCCCACGCGCCCCGCGGCGCTCTCCCGCGCCCGGCCCCCGAGCGTCGGACAGCGCCACCCCCGCCTCGTCGCGGCGGCGGCGTTGGGCCTGGTCGGCGTCTCGCTTCCGGCGTTGTCGGAACTCGGCTTCGACCCGGACCCGATCAAGCTGCGCGACCCGCGCTCGCCCTCGGTCCAGGCTTTTCGCGAGCTCGTCGAGGCGGGCCCGGTGTCGCTGTGGACGGTGGAGTGGAGCGAAGCCGACGTGGACACGGCGGCCTCCCGCGTCGAGGCGCTCTCCGCGCTTCCCGAGGTGGGCGAGGTCGTGACCCTCGACCGGTTCGTCCCCACCCGACAGGCGGAGAAGCTCGCCATCATCGCCGACCTCGCCCTCCTGCTCGGCGACATCGAACCCCAGACACCGCGGCCGGTCGATCCGGCGGAGGCCCAACGGGCGCTGCGCGATCTGGGTCGGGCCCTCGACGAGTGGCTCGACGAAGGAGCCGAAGCGGCGGTGGTCCCGGCGCTGCGCGGTCTCCTCGACGCCACCGAGGCGACGCTCCGCAGCCTCGCCCTGTCTCCCGACGACTACGCCGACGTCGAGCGTCTGCAGCAGAGGATGCTCGGCGAGCTCCCCGATTGGCTGGAGCGTCTCGCCGAATCGCTCCAGGCGACGCCGCTCACCCGCGACGACCTGCCCCGCGCTCTGCGAGAGCGCTATCTCGCGCCGAACGGCCGCGCCCGGGTCCAGGTCTTCGCCGCCGGCGACCTCCACGACCCCGCGGCGATGGAGGCCTTCGTCGACGCCCTCGCCGCCGTGGTGCCGAGGGCGTCGGGCAGCGCGGTGCGCATCGTGGAGGCCGGGCGCACGGTGACCCGCGCCTTGGGTCAGGCCCTGCTCTACGCGACTGCGGCGGTCTCGCTGCTGCTCCTGGTCGTCTGGCGCCGACCGCTGCGCGTGTTGACGCTCCTCGGCCTGGTCGCCCTCGCGGCACTCTTCACGGCGGCCACGTCTCGTTGGCTCGCCGTTCCCGTCAACTTCGCCAACGTGGTGGTGTTGCCGCTCCTGGTGGGGATCGGGGTCGACAGCGCGATCCACCTGCTCCACGGCCAGGCCGAGCGACGTCCGGCCGTCCACCGCGGGGTGCTCTTGAGCGGCCTGACGACGCTGGCGAGCTTCGGCTGCCTCGCGTTCTCCAGCCATCCCGGTCTGGCCTCGCTGGGTCAGCTCCTGGCGCTCGGCGTGTGCTGGCTACTGGCGGTGAACCTCGTCCTGCTCCCCGCGCTGCAGACCCTCGGCGCAGAGCTCACGCGTCGGCGAGCGCGAAGCCGCTGATCGCCTCGAGACAGCCCTCGGGGTTGTCGGTCATCACCGAGTGGCTCGCCTGGGCGACGACGGCGAGCTCACCGGCGGGAAGCACCTCCACCATGCGGTCGGCGACGTCCGCCGAGAGGACGTCGGAGGCCGCGCCGCGGATCACCAGGGTGGGGGACTCCACCCGGGCGAGCCCGTTCCACAACGCCTCGCTCACCGCCTTGCTCTCGCGCTCCTGCTCGGCGCGGGAGCGCTCGGCCGTGCCCTCGAGAAAGGCGGGGTCGAGCTTGGGCTCGAACCGGCCGTCCCCGCGTTCGCGGAGCGAGTGCAACGCCAGCCGGTCGATCACCCGCTCGGAAGACGCGGGGTAGTTGCGCGCCATCAACGCGCGGTAGTCGGCGCGGCTCTCGAAGCTCCCGTCCCCACGCGACTCCGTCTCGAGGCGGATCCGCAACGAGCCGCGCGGGTCGTGCTCGGGCCCCGAGTCGACGATCACCAGCCCCGCGATGCGTTCGGGGTGACGCGCGGCGAAGAACATCGCGACCCGGCCTCCGAAGGAGTGGCCGACGAGCACCATCCGATCGATGCCGAGGGCCGCGGTCGCCGCTTCGAGGTCGGCCACGTGGGCGTCGTACTCGTAGCGTCGCTCCGGGTCGCGGTCGGAGTCGCCGTGTCCGCGCAGGTCGAAGGCCAGCGTGCGGTAGTAGGGGGCCAGCACCGGAGAGATGTCGTCCCAAACGTGGGCCTCGTTGCTGAAGCCGTGGAGCAACACCAGGGGCGTGCCGTCGCGGCTCCACTCGAGGGCGTGGAGACCCAGACCGTGGGCGCCGGGAACGCGGATCGAAACCGCGGCGGAAGAGACGTCTGCCGTCATCGAGGCAAGGTATCCGCTTTGCGCGCGGGGTGCGAAACGGGTCGGTGTACCTATGATGCCGCCAGCGTGGCGGCCCACACCCTCGTCATCGTGAACCCCGCGAGCCGCGGCGGGCGTCGCACCGGGCGCTGGCCGGCCGTCGAGGCCGCGCTGCACGCCCGGCTGGGCCGCGTCGACGTCGCGCACACCGCCGGTCCCCGCGATGCCGGTCGGCTCGCCCGCGACGCGGTGGAACGCGGCGTCGGGCGTCTGGTCGTGGCGGGTGGAGACGGCACCGCGAGCGAAGTCGTCGCGGGAGTGCTCGCAGCCGGCGCCCCTTCCGAGCTCGAGCTCGGGTTCCTGCCCTTCGGCACCGGGCGCGACTTGGCGCGGGGTCTGGGCATCCCCCTCCGCGTCGACGCGGCGATCGAGACGATCGCCGCCGGCCACACCCGGGTCGTCGACGCGGGTCGGGTGACGCTGCGCGACGAGACGGGCAACGAGCGCCAGACCTTCTTCGCGAACGTCGGCAGCGTCGGGCTCGCCGCCGCCGTGGTGGGACACGTCGCGCCGTGGACACGCGCCCTCGGCGGCCAGGTCGCCTTCGCGATCGCCTTCGCACGCAGCTTGTGGAGTTGGCGGAGCAGTCCGCTCACCCTGCGGGTGGACGGCGAGGTGCTCGTCGACGGCCCCCTCGACGTCGCCGCGGTCGCCCTCGGACGCTACTTCGGCGGCGGTATGCGGCTCGCCCCGCAGGCGTCGTGGGACGACGGGTGCTTCGACGTGATCGCCGTGCGCGCGATGCGCCCCGCCCAGTGGCTGCGACGCATCCCCCTCGTCTACAGCGGGCGTCACCTCGATCTCGACACCGTCGAACACGCCCGCGGCCGCTGTGTCGAGGTGGAGTGGCGTGGCGACGCGCGCTCGGCACCCCGGGTCGAGCTCGACGGCGGGCCGAGCGGTGCGGCGCCGGCGCGCTTCGACGTGATGCCCGGGGCGTTGCGGGTCCTGACGCCGGTTCCGCCCCGATGACCCCCTTCGCCGCGCTGCGCGCCGCGTGTTCCGAGCTCCTCGCCGACGCCCGCTTCGTCGAGATCGACGACGTGTGTCTGCGCGCGCTGGCGGAGCGCGCGCGGGGAGCCGCTCCCCCGGTCTGGGACACGGTCACCCACTACGCCGGCGACGACGACGCGCTCCTCGCCTACGTGCTGGTGCTCGACGCGTTGAACTTCGGTTCCGGGTGGTTTCCCGCGCTGCGCAAACGCGAAGGACGTTCGGGCTATTACACCCTGTGTCTCGGCCTGAAGGAACGCTTCGACGCCCGGGGGCCGATGACCGCCGCGGAGCTGCGGGCGGCCGACGCGCTCGCGGTGGCGCGGCTCCTCGACCAGGAAGGACGCGAGGCGGAGCTCGCCGAATTCCTCGAGCTGCAGGCGCGGGCGCTGCGCGACCTCGGGACGCTCCTCGAGCTCGACTACGGCGGACGCTTCCCGGAGCTTCGCGCGGCCGCCGGGCGTTCGGCCGCAACGCTGGTCGCGCTGCTCGCGCGGATGCCGCTCTTCCGCGACGTCGCGACCAGCGCGTACGGCCTCGAGCTCCCGTTCTACAAACGCGCCCAGATCGCGGTCTCCGATCTCGCCCTGGCCTTTGGCGGCGTCGGCTACGGGGCCTTCGACGACCTCGCCGAGCTCACCGCCTTCGCCGACAACACGGTGCCCCACGTGCTCCGCTGCGAGGGGGTATTGCGCTACGCCCCCCCGCTCGCGGACGCGATCGAATCCGGGCGGGAGCTCCCGAACGGCAGCCCCGAGGAGCTCGAGATCCGCGCGGCGGCGGTGGAGTGTGTCGAGCGCATGAGACGGCACCTCGGCGAGCGCGGGGATAGCATTGCGCCCCGCGAGATCGACGCGTGGCTCTGGACGCGGGGACAGGGCGCGGCCTACAAGAGCCGGCCACGGCACCGGACGCGCTGCGCGTTCTACTGACGGGACGAGATGGCGAAACCGGGCAGGGAGACGGGGCGAGTGATCAACGGGGTGCTCTTCGTGATGCTGGCCCTCGTCGCCGCGCTCGCGCTCGTCGCGTGGAGCCGCGGCGGGACGGAGCTCGTGAGCCGCGGTCTGCTCCGCGGCGGCGACATGATGCTGAACTTCGGGTTGCTGATCGCGGTGTCCTTTCTCGCCGCCGGTCTCATCGAGACCCTCGTGCCCCGCGAGTGGATCCGCGACCAGCTCGGCGCCGACACGGGGCTGCGCGGCTTCGCCCTGGCGACGGGGGCGGGGATGGTGACGCCCTCGGGCCCCTTCGTGGCGATCCCCCTCGCGGTGGCGATGCTTCGCGCGGGGGCCAGCGGCGCGGTGGTGATCGCCTACGTGAGCGCCTGGGCCCTGGTGTCGCTCCACCGGCTGATCGCCTGGGAGATCCCGCTGCTCGGGGCGCGGATGGCGCTGCTCCGCTTCGCGTTGTGTCTCGCGGTGCCGATCCTGGTCGGGCTGCTCGCTCGGATGGTGTACCGCGGGGCGCCGGGCTAGGCCGACCCGAGCTGTCCGCGCGTTGCCCGGCTATGCGGACCAGAGCTCGAGCGCCCGCGCGGCGAGCCGCGGTGCGACGCCCTGATCCTCGTGCTTGAAGAATACGAAGGCCTCCTCCACCGCGAGCGCGCGGATCGCGCCGAGCCACTCCCGCAGAGACGCTTCGGAGTAGTCGGGGCCGCGCAGACGCAGCATCGTGAAGGGCGCGGTCGCGACGACCGGGTCGGGGTCGCCGTCGCCGGTGTCGACGACCACGCGGGCCACCCCGCGCTCCCGGAGCAGCGCGTCGACCTCGGGTTCGCTCCACGAGGCGTGGCGGAACTCGAAGGCGAGACGCGGGCCGTCGGGCACGGCGTCGAGAAATCCGGCGAGAAGCTCGAGGTCGCGGCGCAGCGAGGGGGGGAGCTGGAAGAACAGCGCCCCGAGCCGCGGCCCGAGCACCGTCGCGCACTCGACGAAATAGCCGACGCTGTCGGCGCTCTCCCGCAGTCGCTCGCGGTGGGTGATGCGGCGGGGCGCCTTCAAGACGAAGCGAAACGAGTCCGGCACCTGGGTTGCCCAGCCCTCGAGCATCTCGCGTCGCGGCATCCGGTAGAAGGTGTTGTTGATCTCGACCGTCGGCAGGACCGAGCCGTAGTACTCGAGGCGGCGCCGCGCCGGGAGGTCGCTCGGGTAGAAGGGCCCCTTCCACGCGTCGTAGCTGAACCCGCTCGTCCCACAGCGCAGCAACCCACCGTTTTCAGGGGCTTTGTCGGTCATTTGACACCCCGCCGGCGTCGATTATGTTCCTCGCCTTCCCGGCCCCGGGGTGCTCCCCCGGGCTCGCACGCCGGCTCACCACGCGGGGTGAGGCCCCTCCTCGGGCCGCCGCGCCGCTAGCCGCCTAGGCTGCGAGACGACCAGGGTACAGTCCCGCCGGTTTCTCCTGGAGGCACGACATGCTGTCCATCGAAGATATCGACTCGGGGCTCCAGGTCACCCACAAGAACACGGGTCTCCGTTACACGGTCGTCGAGCTCGGAGACGACGAGGTGCTCCTGGCGCCCGAGAAAGAGGGCTTCCAGGACCTGATCGCTCCCCTCGAGCTCTTCCTGCAGGAGTTCATCAGCGCCGATCGCTACAGCACCAGCCGGGTGCGCCGCGGTGGCCGGGGTCGCGGGCGGGGCGCCCAGACACGTCCGCCGACGGGTCCCAAGGCGCGGGGGCGCATCAAGAAGATGGTGCGCGATCGGGGCTTTGGCTTCATCCGCGGCGACGACGGCAAAGAGGTCTTTTTTCACCGCTCGGGGCTCAACGCCGGCGACTACGACGCGCTCAACGAGGGCGACTCCGTCGAGTACGTCATCCAGGAAGGGCCCCGGGGCGCGCGCGCCGAGAACGTCCGCGCCGTGAGCGCCACCGCCGAGACCGAGTCGGCGAGCAACGCCGCCACGACCTAGACGCGGTTCGCTCGACCCCCGGCCCCGCGACGGGCGTCGGTGGCTAGCCCTCGTAGCGGTGCACGATCGGCAGCCGTCGCCCCGTCCCGAAGGCCTTTGGCGAGGTGCGGAGCACCAGCGGCGACTGCCGCCGTTTGTATTCGTTGCGGTCGAGACGCCGCACGATCTGGGCGACCCGGTCCCGGGTCACACCCGCCGGCGGCTCGATCGAGTCGGCGCCGAGCCCGCCCTCGATCGCCTGACGCAGCACCGCATCGAGTACCGGGTAGGGCGGGAGGTCGTCGTCGTCGCGCTGGTCGGGGGCGAGCTCCGCCGAGGGCGGCTTGTCGATGCAGTGCTCGGGGATCACTTCGCGGGACGCGTTCGCGTGTCGCGCGAGGGCGTAGACGTCGCCTTTGTAGACGTCGCCCAGCACGGCGAGACCGCCCACCGTGTCGCCGTAGAGCGTGCAGTAGCCCACCGAGAGCTCGCTCTTGTTGCCCGTCGCCAGGACCAGACGCTGTTCGGCGTTGGAGATCGCCATCAGCAACGCGCCCCGGATGCGCGACTGGATGTTCTGCTGCGCGAGACCGTAGTCGTCCTTGGCCCCGAAGAGATCCGAGAAGACGTCGCGGTAGCGCTCGTAGACCGGGTTGATGTCGACGATGCGATGCTCGATGCCCAGGTTCCGAGCGAGCGCCTCGGCGTCGGAGACGCTGTGGTCCGACGAGAAGGGGCCGGGCATCAGCACCCCGAGCACGTTCTTCGCCCCGAGGGCCTCGACCGCCAGCACCGCCGTGACCGCCGAGTCGATCCCCCCCGACAGCCCCACCACCGCACCCGGCGGGAGCGCCTGCTTGTGGAAGTAGTCGCCGATCCCGAGGGCCAGCCCCGCCGCGAGCTGGGCCGCGTCGCGGGGCTCGTCGACGGGCGCGTCGCTGCCCGGGGTGTCGAGGTCGACCACCTCGAGCGCCTCTTCGAAGAGCGGGAGCGCGCGGATCACCCGGCCCGCGGCGTCGACGGCGAAGGAGCCCCCGTCGAAGACGAGCTCGTCGTTGCCCCCGACCTGGTTCACGAAGGCGATCGGAAGCCCCAGCCGCGCCGCGTTCGCGCCGAAGAGCGCGCGGCGCTCCGCCGGCTTGCCCACGTGCCAGGGCGAGGCGGAGACATTGGCGATCCAGGTGGCCCCGGCGCGTTGCTGGTCCTCGAGGGGGTCGGCGGCGTAGGGAATGCGCTCGGTCCACGCGTCCTCGCACACCGAGAGACCGACGCGGCGGCCGGCGAGCTCGGTCGTCGAGCGCTCCTCGGCGGGGAGGAAGTAGCGTCGCTCGTCGAACACGTCGTAGGTCGGGAGCAGGGTCTTGGCCTGGACCGCGACCCGCCGCCCGCCGGCGAAGGCCACCGCGGCGTTGGCGAGAGATCGGTTGCCCCGCTGTGGTACGGGCCACAGCGCGCCGAGGACGATCGCGATCCGCTCGGAGGCGGGGGCCAGGGCCTCGAGTTCGCGGGTGTGGTCGTCGACGAAACCGTGGCGCTCGAGGAGGTCCATCGGCGGGTACCCCGAGAGCGCGAGCTCGGGACACAGCACCACGTGTGCCCCCGCGGCGGTCGCCTTGGCGGCGGCGTCCTCGATCCGTCCGCGGTTGCCGCGCAGGTCGCCGACGGTCGGGTTGATCTGGGCCAGCGCGACACGCATGGGGCGAGCATAACAGGTGTCGTCCGGCGCGATCGCGTACCTTCCGGCTCGCCCGCGAGGACGCGACGAAGCGCATCGGACACGCAAGCATGGAACACCAGATCGGCCCCTCTTCGAGCTTCTACTACTCGCAGCGTTTGCGTCTGCACTATGTCGACTGGGGCAACCCCGACAAGCCGCTGCTCCTCCTGATTCACGGCGGACGCGATCACGCGCGAAACTGGGACTGGGTGGCCCGAGCGCTCCGGGACGACTGGCACATCGTCGCCCCCGACCTGCGTGGTCACGGGGACAGCAGCTGGGCGATCGGCGGGATGTATTCGATGCCCGAGTTCGTCCTGGACGTGTCGAGCCTGCTCGAGGCGATCGGCGAGTTCCCGGTGACGATCATCGGTCACTCGCTCGGCGGGGCGATCGCGCTCCAGTACACCGGGGTCTTCCCCGAACGCGTGCGGCGGCTCGTCGCGATCGAAGGCCTCGGGCCGCCCCCGGACTTGATCCGCGAGATCCGTTCGAAACCGCCGCGCAAACGGATGGAGGGCTGGATTCGCGAGATGCGTGACTTCGCGGCGCGACACCCGCGGCGCTACGAGAGCATCGATGCGGCGGCGCGGCGGATGCGCGAAGCGAACACCTTTCTCTCCGAGGAGCAGGCGCTGCACCTGACGGTCCACGGCGTGAACCGCAACGAGGACGGCACCTTCAGCTGGAAGTTCGACAACTACGTACGCGCCGGCGCACCCTACCGATTCGACGAGGACGACATGCGTTCGCTGTGGGGCAACATCGAGTGCCCGACCCTCCTGGTGCGCGGCGCCGACAGCTGGGCCCAGGATCCGGTCGCCGACGGGCGCATCGAGCCCTTCCGCGACGCCCGCGCCGTCACCCTCGACAACGCCGGCCACTGGGTGCACCACGACCAGCTCGACGAGTTCCTCGGCGCGGTGCGCGGGTTTCTCTAGGGGTAGTAGACGTAGACGGCGTCGGCGGTGCACGCCGGCTTGGCGGCCCCCTCGACCTCGAAGCTCAGCCCGAGACAGGTGCGCGCGGCCCCGCCCGAGATCTCGCGGACGTCTTTGATCTCGAGGAAGAGTCGCACCCGCGCCCCGGCGCGCACCGGGGTGGGGAGCCGCATCTTGTCGATGCCGTAGTTCACCACGTGACGCACGCCGTCGACGCGGATCACCTCGGGGAGCAGGGCGGGCGCCAGCGAGATCGTGAGGTAGCCGTGCGCGATGGGCCCGCCGAAGGGCGACTCGGCGGCGGCGCGCTCGGGGTCTACGTGGATCCACTGATGGTCGCCGGTCGCCTCGGCGAAGGCGTCGATCCGGCCCTGCTCGACCACCACCCAGTCCGAGGGCCCGAGACGTTTGCCGACGAAGCTCTTCAGGTCGGCGATGCTGGGAATGACCGTCGGGGTCGCCATCGGTTGCGGGTCTCCTCGCGGGCGGGCCGCTTCCGACAACCTAACAAAGCGTCGCCCTCGACCCTACTCGCTTTCGCCGAGCTCCAGCGGAGTTGCGGGTCCGTCGCCCGCGTCGGGGATCGCCGCGTCGCTCGCCGACGCGTTCGTGTCGTCGGGGCGGATCGCGCCCTCGAAGGCGGTGAGGAGGACGCGGCCGACGGTCGCGCGGTCGACACGCCCGAAGCGCTCGCGGAACGCGCGGGTCGGGATGATTCCCTTCGCCATCGTGCGGTGCCCCCCACCCACGCCGAGTCCGTCGACCACGGCGCGCACGACCTCGCCCGCGGCGCGCACGTAGCCGACGTTGCGCACCGAGAACACCAGGTGGGGCCCGACCAGACCCGCGGCGACAGACCACTCCGCCCCCTCGGTCTGGAGGCCCAGCTCCGCGACCTGCGGGATCACGTCTTCGCGGACACGGCCCAGCACCAGCAGATGGATGCCGTCGCGCACCTCGGTGCGCGCGAGCGCGCGGCCGAGGGCGCGCAGCCCGGCGACCGGGAGCGCCGGCCGCTCGATGCGCCGCAGCAGCGCCGGGCTGTGGTGGGTGTGGAGGAACGCGAAGCTCAGAATGTCCTTGCGACTGGTCTCGCGTCCCAGCAGCTGGGTGTCGCTCTTGATTCCGTAGAGCAGAGCGGTCGCCAGCCGCGCGCGGACCTCGACCCGCGCGGCCTGCAGGTACTCCGAGAGAATCGTCGCGGTGGCGCCGTAGTCGGTGCGGATATCGCGGATCGCCGCCTCGTACCCGCTGCGCTCGGGGTGGTGGTCGATCACGAGGTCGACCTTGCGCGCGCGCTCGGAGGCGTCGTCGCCAAAGACGGTGGGTTGTACGTCGACCAGGGCCAGTCCGTCGTAGGTGTCGAGCTCGTCCGGATGGACCGTCTTCACCTCGATCCCCAGGGCCTCGACCATCGCGCGGTTCTCGGGGCGCTGGATCTCGCCAAAGGAGATCAGCGGCGCGGTCGGGCTCTTGCGCCCGAGGAGCGCGCGCAGCGCGTAGCCGCTGGCGATCCCGTCGGGGTCGGGGTCCGGCTGGAGCAGGATTCCGATGCGCTCGCAGGGGTCGAGCCGCTCGCGAATCCGAACCACCTGGAGCCAGTTCGCGAGGTGGTCGAACTCGTCGTCGAGATCGTCGCGCACCAGGCTCCGCAGACCGCCCAGCCGGACACAGCGGTGCTCGGGCAGCTCGGCCTCGTCGATCCGGTCGGAGAGCACCAGGATGGGGGCCCCCGGCGCGACGCCGGCGATCGCGGCGATCGCCTGTCGAGCGAAGCTCGCCTCCTCGGTCACGACGCCGAAGTGATCCGTGGGGCCGGGCTCGATCTTGGCAATCGCCTCCGCGCCGAGCCCACCGGGCAGGCTGCGGAATCCGGGCGGTCGGGCGCGTGCCTCGTCCTCGCCGCGGGGCACCCAGGTCAGCGCCTCGGCATCGCCGGCGCCGATACGGCCCCACAGACGGGCGAGCTCCGCCCCGTCACAGACGATGATCCGGCGTTGCACGAGACCCCCGAGAGACGGCCGCCTGCCCCCTCGAACGCACCCGGCGCGCAGAGCTGGTGCGCGCCGAGGCTGGGGCGGGACGCGGACAGGTGGGCCCGTGGGGCCCATGGGTCCGGTTTCGGCGCGTCGCGAGTCTAGCGGAAGGCGTTTTCGCCCGAGAGATTCCCCTGGGGGAAGAGCTAAGCTGGTCGCCGTGCAGCGCGTATTCGTTGGAGACGTGCAGGGTTGCGCCGACGAGTTGCGTGAGGTCATCGTCCGGGCCGACGCCCGCTTTGGCCGCGAGTACGAGCTCTGGCCGGTGGGCGATCTCGTGAACCGCGGCCCCAAGAGCCGGGAGGTGCTCGAGCAGGTGCGGGCGCTCTGGGAGGAGGGCCGGGCCTGTCCGGTGCTGGGGAATCACGAGCTGGCGCTGCTCCGGCTGGAGCTCGGGCTTCGAGAGGAGGCGCCCGACGACACCTTCCAGGAGGTGCTGGCCGCCCCCGACGGGGGGCAGTGGACCGCCTGGATCCGGTCCTGGCCGCTGGTGCGCCCCGGACGCCTGGGGTCGCGGGCCTTTGCCGTGGTGCACGCC
>JANQRO010000484.1 GCA_028284525.1 Myxococcota bacterium
CGGGGGCTACCAGTTCCTGATCGACTTCCGCCGGGCCCGGGAGGGCTTCGACCGCTTCGTGCTCCGCGAGCTCCTCGACGGGCGGGTGGCCGACACGCGGGTGCGCGACCGCATCGTGATCGTCGGCACCACCGCCGAGGGCGCCCACGACATCTTCGATGTCCCCACTCCCCACGGCGCTCGCGACGTCTTCGGGATGCCGGGGCCCGAGCTCCACGGCCACATCGCCGAGCAGCTGGTGCGCTTCGGCCGCGGCCTGCACCGGCCCCTCGCGGTGCTCCCGGGCGCGGCGGAGGTCGCCCTGGTGGTCGTCCTGGCCGTGCTCGGCGTGCTCGCGGCGCTCGGGCCGGCGCGCTGGGCGGCGGTGATCGTCGCGGCCGGTCTCGCGGGGCTGTGGGGGGTGGGCTTCGCTGCGCTGCGTGTCGACGTGTGGGTGCCGGCGGCGGCGCCGAGCCTCGCGTGGGTGAGCGGCGCCCTGGTGACCAGCGCCTGGTCGTCGAGCCGGGAGCGTCGCGAACGCACCCTGCTCAAGGATCTCTTCTCCCGCCACGTCTCGGCCACCATCGCCGACCAGGTCTGGGCACAGCGCCACGAGTTCCTGGAGGGCGGCCGACCCAAGGCCCAGCGGCTGGTAGCGACGGTGCTCTTCCTCGACATCCGCGACTCGACCCGCACGGCCGAGAAGCTCGACGCCGAAGACCGGATGCGCTGGACCAACGCCTTCATGGACGCGATGGGCAACACGATCGGCGAGTACGGCGGGCTCGTCGACGATTACTTCGGCGACGGCATCAAGGCCGACTTCG
This sequence comes from Myxococcota bacterium, assembly GCA_028284525.1. Classification (GTDB taxonomy): domain Bacteria; phylum Myxococcota_A; class UBA9160; order UBA9160; family PR03; genus JANQRO01. Next base: position 807 of record JANQRO010000484.1, read on the forward strand.
GGGTGCCCTTCGCCCGCGAGAGCGAAGAGGAGATCGCCGCCGACGCCACCCGCGCGGTCTACTGCGCGTTTGCCTTGCGCGGCGAGCTCGGCGCCCTCAACCGGGGCTTCCTCCTCGAGGGGCTCCCACCGGTCGCGATGCGGATCGGGATCCACACCGGCGCCGTCGTCGCGGGGCTCCTGGGGAGCCGAGACCGCCTCAAGTACACCACCGTCGGCGAGCCCTGCGTGATCTCCCAGCGGGTGGAGAGCCTCGACACCGTCGCCCACGATTTCGACACCGATCCGTGTCGCATCCTGATCACCGAGGACACACGGCGGCGGGTGGCCCACCACTTCGAGACCGAGTCCCTCGGGCCGGTCGCGCTCAAGGGAAAGACCGAACCGCTCGAGGTCCACCGTGTGTTCCACGCGGGTGCGCCCGACCTCGCGCAGGGAGGAGTGCAATCATGACACCTTCGACCGTCGAGGCCGCGGTGCGCCCGCGGTGCCGGGCCGGAGCCGCGGCCCTCGTCGCCCTGGCGCTCTCCCTCGCGCCAGCCGCGCCGGCGACCTCCGACAGCGACACCAAGAAGGAGGTGCCGCAGGACGCGGCGGCGACGCCGACACCCGCTCCCGCCGACGCGAAGCCCGTGGCCGCGACCCTCCCCGTCTTCGTCCCACCCCAGAGCGGACGCCCGGTGGTCCGGCTGCGCAGCGCGAGCGCGCGGGGAACCGAGGTTCCCCGCCCCGTCGTCTCGGTGCTCGCCCCCGAGCGTGTCGGGCTCACCACCGACCCGCAGCCCGTGCTCTACTGGCACCTCGACCGCGTGCCCCGGGGCGAAGCCGTAGTGCTCTTCGCGCTCACCCTCGACACGCGCGACGACCCGGTCGCCGAGTTCTCGCTGCCGATGCCCGAGCACGCCGGCGTGCAGCGGCTGTCGCTGGGCGAGCACGGCGTGCGTCTCGAGCCCGGGATCGACTACGAGTGGTCGGTGGCCCTGGTGGCCGACCCCGAGCGCTGGAGCCAGAACATCTTCTCGATCGGCGGGATCCACTACGCCGCGGCGCCGTCCGCACTCGACAAGCGTCTGCGCGGCGCCGGGGAAGCCCGCGCCAACGTCTACGCGAGCATGGGCTACTGGTACGACGCGTACGCCAGCGCGCCTGCGGGTGCCGCGCGCGACGCGCTGCTGCAGCAGGTGGGGCTTCAGAGCCTCACGCCCTAGGGCGTCGATTGCTCGGGACGTACCGACGACGCGTCAGAGCGGGCCTGCGCTAGCGTCGCGTCGACCGCGACCGCTCCGCGCGGGACGAGGCGAAGCCGTGGCGCAGACCCTGCTCGACGAACGCGTCTCTCTGCTCGAGCGCGTGCCGCTCTTCCGGCGCCTCGCGCCCAAGGCTCTCGAGGCCTTGGCCCAACAGGCCGGGCGCGTCGCCCTCGACGCCGGACAGGAGCTCTTCCGCAAGGGCGAGGGCGGCCGGCACTGCTACGGGATCCTCGCCGGACAGGTGAAGGTCGTGACCCAGGCGCCGTCGGGGAAGCAGGTCTTCTTCGGCATCCTCGACGCGGGCGAGGTGTTCGGCGAGCTGGCGCTGCTGGCCGGGGGGCACCGCACCGCCTCGGTGAGCGCGATCGTCGACACCGAGCTTCTCGTGGTCGAGCGCCGCGACTTCCTCCACCTCCTCCACAGCCAACCCGAGCTCACCGTCGACCTGCTCTCGATGCTGGCCGAGCGGCTGGTGGAGGTGAGCGAGGTGATCGAGGACGCCACCTTCATGAACCTGCGCGCGCGTCTCGCGAAAAAGCTCGTCGCGCTCGCGGAGCCCGCCGAGGGCAGCGACGGCGACGCCCTCTCCCTGCCCCAGGGGCTCCACCAGACCGACCTCGCCGCCATGATCAACGCCACGCGAGAGAGCGTGAACAAGCAGCTCCACGGCTGGCGCCGCGATGGGATCGTCGAGATCGAGCGCGGTGCCATCACGATCCGTCGTCTCGACGAGCTGGAGCGTCTGGCGGGTCTCGTCAGCCTCTAGCGGCGTGGGCTCCTTCACACCCCCCGCGTGAGCGCCTTCACGCGGCGCGGCGCGCGTCCCCCCCATCCTCTCTCCATGCGGCCCACCCAAGGGCCCGAGGAGAGACACGATGCACACGTACCCGAGTGAACCGCTTCCGCCTTCCCGCCTCTGCTGGCGCCTCGGCGCGACACTCCTGGTGGGCGCGGCGCTGGCCCTCGCGACGACGGCGCGCGCCGCGGAGACCGTCCCCACCCGGCAGGGCCTTGTCCAGGGGAGCCTCGACCCCAGCGGCCAGGTGTGGCGCTACCTGGGGATCCCCTTCGCTGCGTCGACGGCGGGGGAGAACCGCTTCGCGCCACCGCAGCCGGCACCCCATCGCGACGACGTATACGTCGCCGACACCTTCCCGCCGGCTTGTCCGCAACGGGGCGATTTCGCCGGTTCCTGTACCCGGCAGAGCGAGGACTGTCTCGCCCTCAACGTCTTCTCTCCCGCCTGGGGCCCGCGGCACAAGCGTCTCCCGGTGATGGTCTACCTCCACGGCGGTGGCTTCACCGGGGGCTGCAGCGAGTTTCCGATCTTCGACGCCACGTCGCTCGCCGCGAAGCGGGCGGTGGTCGTGACCCTGCAGTACCGCGTGGGGCTCCTTGGCGGGATCGCCGTCGAGGAGCTGATCGACGGGCACGAGCCCGGGGCGGGGGTCTACGGGCTCCTCGATCAGATCGCGGCGCTCCGCTGGGTGCAGCGCAACATCCGAAGCTTTGGCGGCGACCCCCACAACGTCACCGTGTTCGGCGAGTCCGCGGGGGGCGTCTCGGTCTGTATGCTGCTGGCTTCGCCCTTGGCCGACGATCTGTTCGACCGCGCGGTCATGATGAGTGGCGCCTGCGACTTCTCGGTCCCGCTTCACACAACTCCTGGTACGCCGGTCGAGCCCTTTACGCGGGTCACCCTCGGCGAATTCGTCGCGAGCTCGCTGGGCTGCGCTCCCGGCGACGGTCGCGTCGATTGTCTGCGGAGCCTGCCGGTCGAAGCGATTCTGGCCGCCCAAGCGGGTGTCGAGGCGTCGGGCGCCAACCTGGCGCCGGCGATCGACGGAGCGGTGCTGCCGGAGCTTCCGATCCGGGTGCTCGAAGAGCACGGCTCCCGAGGACGCGACCTGATCGCTGGGGCGACCCGCGACGAAAACACGACCTTCGTCGACCCCGCGTTCATTCCGACGATCCTGTCGGATTACGACGCTGCGTTCATGCAGGCGATCCCCGTCTTCCCGGAGATCTCTGCGGCGCTCCTCGAGGTCTACCCGGCCCCCGATGACCCGGCGGACAACCTCGAGCAGTTCAACACGGCACTCGGGGAGCTCTTCTTCAACTGTGACGCCCAGGAAGCGGTGGAGGCCGTGGTGAAGCGTCGGACCAGGCGCGGCCATCGGTGGGGCTGGCGCCATCCTCGGCGCGGTCGCGGCTACCTCTACCACTTCACGCGAGCGCCCTTCTCGCCGGATCCGGGCGTGACCGCCCTCGGGAGCTTCCACTTCCTCGACCAGTACTACCTCTTCGGCCAGACCGCCTTTCTGCCCCCGTGGTTCGGCATGGAGCTCGAACCCGAGGACGACGCGCTGGTCGAGGAAATGCAGCGGGCGGTGGTGGGCTTCGCCCGACACGGGCGACCGGGGGTGCGCTGGCCCCTCTATCACCCGCGCGGCTCGCGACACTACGTCTTCGACATCGGAGACGTTCCGTCGGTGCAGACCCACTACCGCGAGGGGCGCTGCGTCGAGGCGCGCGAGGCCCAGCGATCGGTGGACGGGGACCTCGACTTCATCCCCGACTCCTTCGACAACTGCCCGCTCGACGTCAACACCAGCCAGATCGACAGCGACGGCGACGGCATCGGCGACCGCTGCGACCACGGCTAGCCCTGCCGCTGTCCCCTCCGGCACGCCCCGGCGCTCTCGCGTCGGGGCGTGTCTCTCGACTGGGAATCCGGCCGACGCCCCGCTATGCCGCGCAGATCGGCGGCAGGCGCTCCGCCCAGGCGGCGCGGCTCTCGAGCTGTCGGGCGACCTGGAGGAGCTGGTCTTCGCGGCCGAAGTCGGCGACGAGCTGGACGCCGATCGGCAGTCCCGCGTCGTTCCAGTGGAGCGGGAGGCTCACGGCGGGCTGGCCGGTGGCGTTCTGGGCCGGGGTGTAGGGGATGGCCCGGAGGTTGCGCTGCCACACCGTCTCCGGGTCTTCGCCGGCGTTGGTGAGCTGGCCCAGGGGCGGGGGCGGCTCGCCGATCGTCGGCGTGAGGAGCAGGTCGAAGCCCTCGTCGGCCCAGAAGGCGGCCATACGACGGCCGAAGGCGTGGATCCAGTCCATCGCGGCCAGGTACTCGGCGGCGGAGACGGCGCGCCCGGTCTGGATGAAATGCCACGTGTACGCCTCGACGGCGTCGGCGCCGAGCTCGCGGCCCATCGCCTCGGCGATCGCGTCGAGGGTGTGTGCCGAGTGGGCGTGGATCACCCGCGAGAAGTGGTGGAAGAAGTCGGGCTCGTCGTAGGCCGCGGGGTGACGCACCTCGACCTGGTGCCCCGCGTCTTCGAGAAGCGGCACCGCGGCCTCGAGGGCGGCGACACAGTCGGGGTGCGCGTCGCCCCAGCCCCAGGGACGCGTCCGCATCACCCCGACCCGGAGGGTGCCGGGACGGCGCTCGGCGAGCACGTGGTAGGGGAGCGACGGCGGCGCCGGGGAGTGGGGGTCGCCGGGCATTCGCCCGGCCATCAGGTCGAGGAAGCGCGCCATGTCGCGCACGCTGCGGCTCATCACGCCTTCGGTGGCGAAGCCGTGCCAGGGCCCCCCGTACTGGGGCCCCCCGGAGATGCGTCCGCGGGTGGGCCACGGCGGCGACGGGGGTGGCTCGCTGCGCACCCCCGCCAGCGAGTGCGGCATCGTCGGCCTGAAGCCCACCCGC
>JANQRO010000487.1 GCA_028284525.1 Myxococcota bacterium
GCGGTGCCGCACCAGCTCGCGACCACGCGGCGCGACACGAGTGGCTCGCCCTGCGCGCGCCTCCCTCGATGATTCAGCCCCCTCGCCCGCCGGCCGATAGGTCGGCACATGAGCCCGCTCACCCTCACTGCCCTAGGATGCGGGGCGCTCGCCCTGGCGACGCTGGCCCTGGCGGTCGCCGCGCTGCGCCGCCGACACCTGCTGGGCAGCGCGATCGGCCTGCTCTCGGGGCTCCTCCTCCTCTGCCTCGTGGGGCTCTTCGCGACGATCGGCGTCGCCACACAGGGGTACCGGGCACTCACCCACGAAGAGGTGGCGCTCCGCGCTTCGATCGAGCCGATCGGACCCCAGCGCTTTCTCGCGACCCTCACCTTCACCGACGGCTCCCAGCGCAGCTACGCCCTGGACGGCGACCAGCTCTACGTCGACGCCCACATCCTCAAGTGGACACCCCTCGCCAATCTCGTGGGACTCCACACGGCGTACGAGCTCGACCGGGTGGGCGGGCGCTACCTCGACCTCGACGACGAGCGGGGTCGACCCCGCTCGCTGTTCTCGCTGAAGCGCGACAAGCCCCTCGATATGTTCGGGCTGCGCCAGCGCCACGGGTGGCTCGCACCGCTCCTCGACACCGAGTACGGCTCGGCGACCTTCGTCCGCGTGGAGCGCCGCGAGGACTTCGAGGTTCGCGTCTCGACGACGGGCCTCCTGATCCGCCCCGCACCCTACGCCGACGCCCGCGGCGACCGCTAGCTCCGACCCGCCCGCGGCGATCGACTCGCTCCGACCGGCGGTCGCGGAAGCCGACCGGACGAACGCCGGCCGGCGGTCGCGGATGCCGACCGGACGAACGCCCGCCGGCGATCGCGGATGCCGACCGGACGAACGCCGCCGCACCCGCGGCCGGTCGGGGGTGGCGCCGGGCGATGTATCCTGTCCGGATGGCCGGCCAGGAGCTCCCGCGCGGCATTCCCGACGACACCGCCCCCGGCGCTCCCGAAGCCCCGGTCGCGCTCGGCGTGGACGCGGCGCGGCGCTTTGCGGCGCGCGCCTTCGAGGCGGCGGGGATGAGGCCCGACGATGCGGCGCTGATCGCTGGCAACATGCTCTGGGCCGATCTCCGCGGGGTCGACACCCACGGCGTGCAGCGCGTGTCGTGGTATCTGCAGTGGTTCGACGAGAGCCGCTCGCGGCCCGACGCGTCGGTGGAGATCGTCCAGGAGGGCCCGGCGCTGCTCGTGGGTGACGGCCACAGCGGCCTCGGCCAGGTGGTGGCCACCCGGTTCGCCGATCGGGTGATCGAGAAGGCCCGGGGCGAGGGTCTGTGTCTGGGGCTGCTGCGCAACTCGAACGACTGGGGCTGCGGCGCGTGGTACCCCGTCCGCGCCACGGAGGCGGGCTGTGTCGGGATGGCGATGACCACCTCGGTGCCGACGCTGGCGCCCTGGGGCAGCCGCAAACGGCTCTTCGGCAACAACCCGATCGCCTTCGCCTTCCCGCGCCGCGCTCCAGCGCGGCCCATCGTCTACGACGCGGCGCTCACCCCCGTCGCCCTGGGAAAGGTCCTGCGGGCCCGGGCCGAGGGGAAGGAGATCCCGAGCGAGTGGGGCTTCCGGGACGACGACGGCCACCCCACCACCGACCCCAGCGCGGCCTTCGCCGGGATCATCCCCGCGATCGGCGGCTACAAGGGGACGGGGCTGGCCCTCGTGACGAACCTGCTCGCGGGGGTCCTGTCGGGCTCGGCCCACAGCGCCGCGGTCGACGTCGGCAAGCGGGGCCAGTTCTTCCTGGTGATCGATCCGGGGGCGGTCGGCGACCGCGCGGCCTACGAGAACGCGGTGGAAGAGCTCGTCGCGCAGATGCGCGAAGCCGGCACCGGCGACCAGGTGCTTCCGGGAGAGGAGGTGCTCCTCCCCGGCGAGCCCGAGTGGCGCCAGTTCGACGCTCGCTCCAAGACGGGGCGGATTGACTACCCTGCCTCCGTGGCGCGCAGCCTCGACAAGGTGGCGGCACGGCTCGGCATCGAGCCCATTCCGAGGGAGGTCTGAGATGCGGTACTACTCCTGCGATTCCCACGTGGTCGAACCCCGCGAGATCTACGAGGGTCTCGACAAGCGCTTTGGCAACGCCGCACCCCGCCTCGAGCGCGACGTGAGGGACCGCCCCGGCGACTACATCTGCCTCCCGGGGGCGCCGCCCATCGCGATCGGCCGGCTCGGCATCGCCGGCAACCGCCTCGACGACCCCAAGACCGACGAGCTGATCGCCCGGGGCTACGCCGGCCTCAACCCCGGCATCCACGATCCACACCGCCGTCTCGACGAGCAGGACCGCGACGGCATCGTGGGCGAAGTGATGTACCCGAGCATCAACATGTTCACCTTCGCCCTGGAAGACCGCGACCTGGTCCAGGTGATCTTCGAGCGTCACAACGACTGGATCGTCGACTACTGCTCGCCCGACCCCGACCGGCTGATCGGGATCGGGTGCCTCCCGATCCCCGACGTCGACGCCTCGATCGCCGAGATGCATCGCGCCGCACGCAACGGCGTGCGGGGCTTTGCGATCCCCGCCCACGTCTCGCCGGAGCAGCCCTACTGCGATCCCCACTACGACCGCTTCTGGGCCGCCGCCCAGGACCTGGGCGTCCCGCTCACGATGCACATCTTCACCGGCACCACCTTCGACGCCGGTATGCCGGCCCACTGGGGGCTGCCGGCGATGACGACCAAGGGGTACACCCTGTGTCTCAGCACCGCCGTGAACACCCTGATCGACCTCACCTGCGGCGGGGTCTGTGAGCGTTTCCCGGAGCTGAAGATCGTGTTCTCCGAGTACGAAACCGGTTGGGTGGCCCACGCCCTCGAGCGTCTCGACCACGCCAACTACCGGACCCCGCAGTTCGCGATGGAGGGGCTCTCGCTCAAGCCCTCCGAGTACTTCAAGCGCCAGATGTACGTCACCTTCGAGGACGATCGGGTCGGCATCCTCACGCGCCACCACATCGGCGTCGACCGGATGCTCTGGGGCAACGACTATCCCCACCACGACTCGATCTGGCCCGATTCGATGGAGACCCTCGAGCGCGTCTTCGCCGACGTCCCCGAAGACGAATGCGAACAGATGGTGTGGGGCAACACGATCGACCTCTACCAGATCGACCCGGACAAACTCCCCACACCCGCGTAGCACCCCTCCCGTCGCGCGAGACCGCGCGCCGTCGACAGCGACGAGACCCGCCACCGTCCCGAGTACCGACCCCCGTGTCGCGTCCCGCTCCCCCCCGCGGAGATCCCGCGACGTTTTCGGCACGGCGTCCTCGCCGAGACGTCACCGCTGCGCCACCCGGATCCTCTCGCCGCCTCCTAGGTTGCGCGGTCGCAACACCCGCACTCCAGGAGGACGCGATGCTTCGATGGTTCCGGACCCTCGCGGTCGTCGGCGCCGCGGTCACGACCGTGGCGGCGACGGCGCACGCGACGGGCAAGACACGCCACTTCGTTCACCTCTCGACCTTCGACGTCACGACCAACGGCACCGAAGCCGCCGAGATCGTCGCCCGGACGGTCAGCGGTCGGGGCCTCGTCTACACCGACAGCGAGATCGGAGCGTTGGGGTTCGTGGACATTCGCAACCCGCGGAACCCGAAGCCGGACGGGGTCATGCCCCTCGGCGGAGAGCCCACCAGCGTCGCGGTGCGCGGCCGGCGCTACGCGCTGGTCGGGATCAACACCTCGCCCGGCGACGAGGACGACACGCCGCCGGTGCGCAGCGGGGAGTTGGCGATCGTCGACCTCAGGACCCGCAGCATCGTGCGCACGGTCGACCTCGGCGGCCAGCCCGACTCGATCGCGATCTCGAAGAACCGCCGCTGGGCGGCGGTTGCGGTCGAGAACGAGCGCAACGAGGACTACCTGGACGGCGTCCTGCCCCAGGACCCGCCCGGCAAGCTCGTCGTGGTGGCGATGTTCGGCCCCCCGACGGCCTGGACCACGACCGATGTCGATCTCACCGGTCTGGCCGACGTGGCTCCCGAAGACCCCGAGCCCGAGTTCGTGGCGATCAACCGCCACAACCAGGCGGCGGTGTCACTCCAGGAGAACAACCACCTCGTGATCGTCGACCTCCCGTCGGCGACCGTGATCAGCGATTTCTCCGCGGGGGAGACGACGGTACACGACGTCGACGCCACCGAGGAGGAGCTCGGCCCCCAGGAGCGGGGGCTGATCCGCTTCGAGGAGACCCTCACCAAGCGACGCGAACCCGACGCCCTCACGTGGACCGACGACGACCACGTCGCCACCGCCAACGAGGGCGACTACGAGGACGAGAACGGCGAGGAGGGCGGGAGTCGCGGCTTCACGATCTTCAACGCGTGGACGGGCGCCGTCGTCTTCGAGTCGAACGAGGCCTTCGAGCACGCCTCGGCGCGGGCCGGCCACTACAACGAAGGCCGCTCGGAGAACAAGGGGGGCGAGCCCGAGGCGGTCCTGGCAGAGAAATTCGGCCGCGACGACATCCTCTTTGTTGGATCCGAGCGGGCCAACGTCGTCGGCGTCTACGAGCTCGGGGACGCCGACCCCGAGCTCCGGCAGCTCCTCCCGACCGGAATCGGCCCGGAGGGCTTCCTCACGATTCCGCGGCGCAATCTCTTCGTGGTCGCCGCGGAGAGCGCCGAGGACGGCGTCCCGTCGATGATCACCCTCTACAAGCGGCGCAGGGCGCCTTCCGCCTATCCACAGCTCGAGAGCGCCGACGAGACGCCGGGGGTCCCGATTCCCTGGGTCGCGCAGTCGGGTCTCGCCGGCGACCCCGACGACGCCGACACGCTCTACTCGGTGAGCGACTCCTTCCTCGCCCAGAGCTACTTCTACGTGATCGACGTCGACGAGACGCCCGCGCTCATCACCGAGCGCGTGGCCGTGGGCGGTCCCGACGGCGCCTTCGATCTCGAGGGCATCTCCGTGGCGCCCGAGGGTGGCTTCTGGCTCGCCTCCGAGGGGCGGTCCAATGGCGATCGCCCCAACGCGATCGTGAAAGTGGCCGACGACGGCACGATCGAGGACCAGCACGAGCTCCCGGCCGGGCTCGTCGCGAACGCCACCAACAGCGGCTTCGAGGGCGTCGCCGCGGTGGGCAACGCCACGACGGAGTACGTCTACGCCGTGATCCAGCGCGAGTGGGCCGACGACCCGGACGGGCTCGTGAAGATCGCCCGCTACGACGTCGCCGGCGACGCGTGGGGCTTCGTCCACTACCCCCTCGACCCGGTGCCGCCCGGGGCCGGCGCGTGGGTGGGCGTGTCCGAGATCAGCGAGCTGCCCGACGGGAGCTTCGCGATCATCGAGCGCGACAACCTGCTCGGCACGGCCGCCGACGTGAAGCGGATCTACGGGGTCGAGCTCGAAGGGGTCGAGTTCCGCGACTGGGACGCCACCCTGGTCGTCGTCGAAAAGACCCTGCTCCGCGACCTGCTCTCGGACCTCGACGAGAACAGCATCTGGGTGCCCGACAAGCTCGAGGGCCTCGCCATCGCCGCGGACGACCAGGTCTACGTCCACACCGACAACGACGGCCTCGACGATGCCCTGGGGCAGACCCTCTTCCTGCGCCTCGGCGACACCGACGAAGCCTTCGGCGACGACGGGAGCGATGACGACGACGACGACGACTAGACCCCGCGTGGCCGGGCCCACACGGGCCCGGCCACGCTCTCTCGCCTCGGCTTCGATCCCCGTGCAGCCGCGCCGACACCGCGAGCCACCCGCGCCGAACGTTCCCGCGCCAACGACACGGACACCCAGGGTGCCTCGCAAGACGACGCGCGTCGCCAAGGGCGACGGCACCCCCTCCGCGCCCTGGGGACGGGGTGCCGTCACCGGAGGAGGACGCGGCTAGCGCGGCCGCGCGGGTCGCGTCCCGCGCCCTCCCCTCCCGCGGCGTCGCGCGTCGAACTCCGACTCTGAGATCTCGCCGTCCCCGTTCGCATCCAGCCGGGCAAAACGCTCCTCCGAGCGCTGCGCCCACTCGTCGGCGGAGACCGTTCCGCTTCCGTCTGCGTCGAGTCGATCGAAGGCCGTCCGGTGGGGTCCGCCATCGCGATCTTCGACCGCGGCTGCGAGGCCGGGCGCCCCACCGAGCAAGACGAGCGCCATGAATAGCCGTGTCATACATCCTCCCGTTGCGCGCAGGAGATCCAACCCGTGTTCCGCTGATCGGTTGCGCGCCAATTCGCGTTTTTGCGCCCGGGTCGGCCGCCGTCGCGGTCAGGCGCGTGCGTTGGGCCGCATCTTCTGGCGATCTGCAAGAGCCGCGAGCGCGGGCTCCGCTGCGGACCGGGCGCCTACGCTAGGGTCGGAGCGGAGCGGCGCGAGCGAGACGCCGCCGCCACGGCTCGGAGGATTCGATGCAGGAGCTTCGCTGGCTCGACGCCTGGGCCCAGGCCGAGCTCGTCGCGCGAGGCGAGGTCAGCGCCTCGGAGCTCGTCGAGGCGGCGATCGCGCGAGTCGAGAAATACAACCCCGTGCTCAACGCGGTGGTGATCCCGCTCTTCGAGCGGGCTCGGGAACGCGTCGCAGACGGGACCCTGGGGGCGCCGTTCCGCGGGGTCCCCTTCCTGCTGAAGGACATCGGGGCGACCGAAGCCGGTCTTCCCTACTACGCGGGCAACGCCGCCCTCCGGGACGCCGGGTATCGAAGCCCGGCGGATACGCCCCTGGGCGCCGCCTTTCGCGACGCGGGATTGGTTGCCCTCGGCAAGACCAACCTCTCGGAGTTCGGCGCCCAGACGACCACCCAGCCCTTTGCGTTCGGGCCCACCCGCAACCCGTGGGACCTCGAGCGCTCGCCGAGCGGCTCTTCCGGCGGCTCGGCGGCGGCGGTCGCGGCGGGGTTGGTCCCGCTGGCCCACGCCAACGACGGCGGGGGATCGATCCGCCTCCCCGCGGCGTGGTGCGGACTGGTCGGCCTGAAGCCGAGCCGTGGGCGGGTGCCGCTGGGACCGGGCGCGATCAACCGCATCATCTGCGAGCTCGGCGTCACCCGCACGGTGCGCGATACGGCGATGCTCCTCGACGCCGTCAGCGCCGACGCGCCGGGTGCCCTCTTCAACGCGCCGCCCCCGGCGCGCGCCTACACGGGCCTTCTCTCCGAGGATCCGCCGCCGCTGCGGATCGGCTGGATGACCGAGACCATCGAGGCCGACACCGACCCGGTGTGCAAACGCGCCGTGCTGGACACGGCGCGCACCCTCGAGGGTCTGGGGCACCGTCTCGAAGCTGCATTCCCGGCGGCGCTCCTCGACGAGGAGCCACGCCCGCGCACCGTCGCCCTCGCGCGCGCGAGCTTCCGCTACACGCTGCGGACCTTGGGCGAGATGTTGGGGCGCGAGGTCGAAGAGAAGGACGTGGAGCCCTACCTGTGGGGTCTCGCCGAGTGGGATCAACCCGCCGTCGGCTCCGACGACTACCTCGCGGCGGCGGAATGGCTCCAGGGCTGGGTCGAGCGTGTGAGCGCGTGGTGGGTCGACGGCCCCGACCTGCTCCTCTCCCCGACCGTGGGCACCCCGGCGGTCCCCCTCGCCGACATGACGC
>JANQRO010000488.1 GCA_028284525.1 Myxococcota bacterium
GTCGAAGCCTTCGCGTTGGATCACCGAGGAGTACTCGGCGCGTCGCATCGCGAGGGCTTCGACGCGCTCCTCGCCGCGCTCCACGAGCGCGTCGCCGCGCTGCCGGTGTCCGCGCGCTAGCGCGCCGGCGCGCTATCCCGCCATCCCGCCAACTCGAGTCAGGGCAGCGGCAACGGGGCGTCGAGAGCGGGACCCCTGGCGGGCGGCGCCCCGACCGGTGCGGTGGCCGGCCGCGGGGACGCGGGCGGCGCGTCGCGCTCGGTGACGAATGCCTCTCGGTTCATCAAGAACGCGCTGCGCATCGCGGCGTAGAAGTCCACCGACGACGCCTCCAGGGCGTTCAGCGCCTCGATGTTGGCATCGCGGGTCGAGATCCCGTCGGTCGAGCCGATGACGAGACGACTCGCCAGGGGCAGGAGCCAGGTGTCGGGGCGCAACGCGAGATCGACCACGTCGCCGACCAGATCGCGGGTGGTGTTCGGCCCGAATACCGGTAGCACCAGGTAGGGACCGGTCTGCCAGCCGGCGCGGCCCAGGGTCTGCCCGAAGTCGGAGCTGTGGGCCTCCCAACCCAGACGGGTCGCCGGATCCCAGATCCCGGCGAGCCCCACCGTCGTGTTCACCACGAAGCGAGCGCTCGCGTCTCTCGCGAGCGCCGGCTCTCCCTGCAGGAGATCGTTCACGATCACGCCCGGCGACCCGAGGTTCTCGAAGACGCCGCGGATCGAGCGTCGCACCGGCCCGGGCAGCAGAAAGCGATAGCCCTGGGTCAGGGGATCGAGCAGCATGCGGTCGAGGACCCGGTTGCCGCGAAAGATGTTGCGGTTGACCCGCTCGAAGGGGTCGTGGGTCGCGCCCTCGGAGGGCAGATCGAAGTCGTCCTCGAAGAGCGCGTCGGACTCGAGCATCGCGCTCTCGACCGGGCCGGAGGTGGCGAGGGACGAATCGGTGTCCTCCGCCTCGGCGGGCAGCGCGGTGGTCCCTGCCTCGGACGACAGTGCGGCGTCCGACCCGGTGAGGGCCACCTCGGCGCGTTCCGCCTCGGCGAGGGGGGCTTCGGCGTCGTCCGCCCCTACGGAAGACGCGGCGAGCCACACCGCCGCGCCCAACACCGCGAGAAGAGCCCGGCCGCCGGGGCGGCGCCCGACACGAGCCCTGGACGCCATGGGGGACAACGTAGGACACACCCCCGGGGCGCGCCGGGACCCGCGGGGCGTGCGCTCCCCTCGAGCGGCGTCGGTATCCTGACCGTCTACGCGGGAGGACAGCGGGATGGCCAGGGCGGCGATCGTCGTCGGAGTGGGCGCACGAGAGGGCGTGGGAGGCGCGGTGTGCCGCCGTCTGGGGCGCGAGGGGCTGGTCGTCTACGCCGCCGGACGCACCGCCGAGAAGCTCGACGGGGTCTGTGACGCGATCGAGGGCGAGGGTGGGAGCGCCCGGCCTGTGGTCACCGACACGACGGTCGAGAGCCAGGTCGACGCGCTCTTCGAGACCGTGCGGGGGGCGGGAGACGACCTCGAGCTCACCGTGTACAACGCCGGCAACAACCACCCCGGCAACTTGCTCAGCATGGAGACCGAGTACTTCGAGCAGGCCTGGCGTGTCTGCTGTCTGGGCGGCTTCCTCGTCGGCCGCGGCGCCGCGCGGTCGATGTTGCCGCGGGGTGGCACCCTGGTGTTCACCGGTGCGACCGCGTCGGTGAAAGCGCGTCCTCCCTTCCTCGCCTTCGCCAGCGCCAAGTGGGGTCTCCGCGCCCTCGCCCAGGGAATGGCGCGCGAGTTCGGGCCCCAGGGTCTCCACGTCGCGCACGCGATCATCGACGGCGGGATCGACGGCGAGGTGCTGAACAGCCGCTTCCCCGAATTCAAGGAACGGGTCGGCGCCGAGGGATTGCTCTCCCCCGACGCGATCGCGGACGCGTACTGGACGCTCCACCGCCGGCACCGGAGCGCGTGGACCTTCGAGATCGACCTGCGTCCCTTCAAAGAGACCTTCTAGCGGAGTCGCTAGACGTCGACCGCCTCGGTCGGGACGTCGTACTCGTCCTCGATCTCGCCGACGATCTCCTCGAGTACGTCCTCGAGGGTCACCAGCCCGACCACGGGGCGCCCCCGCTCGCGGACGATCGCCATGTGGATGCGGTCGTGTCGGAAGCGACGCAACGCCTCGAGGATCGACAGCTCGGGGGGGATCTCGTAGACCGGGCGCAGCAGGTCGTCGAGGATGAAGAGCGCTCGCTCTTCGTAGATGTGGAAGAGATCCTTCGCGTAGAGCACTCCGACCACGTGGTCGATCTCGCCGTCATAGACCGGAATCCGCGTCACCCCCGTGCTGCGCACGAAGTCGAGCAGGTCCTCGAGCCGAGCACCGCGCTCGATCGCGTGAATGTCCTCCCGGGCCACCATGACGTCGCGCACCCGGGTGCGAGTCAGGCGAAAGACATTGCCGAGCATCTTGCCGGTGTCCGCGCGCAACGCCCCGGCCTCGTGCGCCTCGTCCACCAGCATCGAGAGCTCCTCCGAGGAATGGATCGAGTTGGCGGCGGCGGCGCGCTCGACCCCGAAGGCGGCGACCAGAGCGTTGCCCGCCCCGTTCATCACGTAGAGCGCCGGGCGAAAGAGCCGGCCGAAGAGCAGCAGGGGCCGCGCGCAGAAGAGCGCGACCTCCCCGGGGCGATCGAGGGCGAGGGCCTTGGGGGCGAGCTCACCGGCGACGACGTGGAGAAAGGTGATCGACGAGAACGCCACCAGGGTGGCGACGCTGTGGATGAGTGGCGGCTCGCCCAGCCCCACCGCCTCGAAGAGCGGCGCGATCAGCGCCGCGACCGCCGGCTCTCCGACCCAGCCCAGGCCGAGGCTCGCCAGGGTGATGCCGAGTTGGGTGGCGGCGATCGCGTCGTCGAGGGCGCCCACGGCCTGGAGCGCGGCGCGGGCGCCACGACGCCCCTCGCCGACCCAGAGCTTGAGCTGGCTGCGTCGGACCGCGACGAGGGCGAACTCCGACGCGACGAAGTACGCGTTGACGAGGACCAGGGCCGCGACGGCCACGAGTCCCATTGCGGTCCATGCTGATGCTGGCTCGTGCATGCGCCCCCGTCGAGACGACCGGCTACGGCCGACGAGACGAGGATGCCGCGTCGCCCCTCGCTTCGCCGCCCGCCTCCAGGGCGGCGCGGCCGACGGCGTCGTCGACGAACTGGCGGGCGATACGCCCCGAGCGGTTGCCGCGCCGGGTGGCAAAGCGCAGCGCCTCGGCGCGCAGCCGCTCCGGCGGCGTCGCGAGACCCGCCCGGGCCGCGTACTGCTCGACGATCTCGAGGTAGGTCGCCTGGTCCGGTCGGAAGAACCCCAGCACCAGACCAAAGCGATCGGCCAACGAGAGCTTGTCTTCGATCGCCTCGCCGACGTGGAGTTCGCCGCGATCGTCGAGACCCCCGTCGCGGTTGTCCGAGACCAGCTTGGGAACGAGGTGGCGACGGTTGCTCGTGGCGATGATCCGCAGGTTGTCCGGGGTCGCCTCGACCGAGCCTTCCAGAGCGGCCTTGAGCTCGCGCATCCCCCGCTCACCGGCGTCGAAGGCGAGGTCGTCGCAGTAGAGCAGGAAGGGGCGATCGAAGCCCCGCAGTGCGGCGATGATGTCGGGAAGGTCGAGCAGGTCGCCCTTGCGCACCTCCACCAGACGCAGCCCGCGAGACGCGAAGCGAGTGATCAGCCCCTTCACCGCCGATGACTTCCCGGTTCCCCGCTCGCCGTAGAGCAACACGTGGTTGGCCGGTAGCCCGCGGACGAACTGCTCGGTGTTGCGCACGAGCTCCTCGATCACCGGCTCGACCCCGAGGAGGTCGTCGAGCTCGACCGCCTCCGGCACCGCGATCGGAACCAGACGCCCGGGTCCCCGCCGCGCGTCCCAGCGGAAGGCGTGGGTGCGGTCGAGCTGCTCGGCGTCCACCGGGCTCGGGATCCGTGCTTCGAGCCACTGCTCGGCGAGGTCGAGGACGCGTTCCAGACGGCGTCGGAGGTCGGTCACGGCGGGAGCTTAGATCACCCGCCCCACCCGTCCGCTCCTCCGATGCCGAGGGAGGCCGGGGCGCCGTCGCGGCGCGCAACGCGCGGTACGATGGGAGCATGACAGCGGAGGAAGCGGGTGGACCCGACCCGGGGCTCTGCGCGGGTTGCGGGCACGCGCGGCGACTCGAGAGCGCCAAGGGCTCGAGCTTCTGGCAGTGCGGGCTCGCCAAGCGCGATCCGCGTTTCCGCGCGTATCCTGAGCTCCCCGTCCGGGAGTGCGAGGGATTCGAATCGCCCCAACCGGCTCAGCGCGGCTCGTCTCAGCGGGGTTCCGGCAGACGGTGACCCAGGAGCCCGAACAAGACCCGCACGAAGCGGTAGGTCAGACCCCAGACCACATGACGGTCGGGGTCGCCCACCTGGATACCGGGATAGTTGCCGGGACGGTGCGGGTACGGGACGTGGTAGTCGGTGTCCAGCAGCCGGGGGATCGGCACCCAGAGTGCCGAGGCCACCTCGTGGTTGATCGTGATCGTCTGCTCGCCCTCGAGTCGGTAGAGATAGGCCGAGATGATCAGCGAGAGCTCTCTTCCGCCGCGGTAGCCCCGCACGTCGTCGAGACGACCCAGGCGTTCGCTGCCCTCCAGACGCAGACCGACTTCTTCCAGCGTCTCGCGTTCGGCGGCCGCCCGGGTGCCGGGATCGCCGGGATCGACGCGCCCGCCGGGAAAGGCCATGTGCCCCGACCAGGGATCGCCTTCGCGGGTCGCGCGCTCGATGAAGAGCAGCTCGGGCGCGCCCGGCTGCTCGCGAAACACCATCGCCACCGCCGCCCGGGGTGCCCCGGGGTCGACCAGGGTCTCGTGGCGGTGCTCGCGAAGTGCCTCGCGGATGGCGTCGAGAGAGACCACGGCGCCGGAGCATAGACGTCCGCCGACCGCTTGGCCTCGCCGTGGCGGCCTGCGAGAGGTCGCGAGCGACGCGAGTCGCGGTCGGTGCGGCCGTGGCCCGCGCGCGTCGCGTCCGGTGCGGCGGTGGCCTGCGCGAGTCGCGTCCGGTGCCCCGCTGGCTTCGCTACCGTGCGAAGCACGTTATGGCCGACCCCCCGAGCCTCGGCTCTCCCGTGCATCTCCCCGAGCTTCTCGCCCTGGCCCGCCGCGACCCGCGCCGCGCCGCGGCACGGCTCGGCTCGGCCCCTCACGCCGTCCAGGTCGACCTGATCTGCCAGATCCCGCCCGCGGAACGGCCCAAGCTTCTCGAACAGCTCCCCGAACCGGAACGCATCATCCCGGCGCTCCCGGAGGGCGAGCTCTGCTTCACGCTCAAGGCCACCGGCGTGCACGACTCGGCGTGGATCGTCGAGTACGCCAACGACGAGCAGGTCACCGCCTGCGTCGACCTCGACGCCTGGTCGGGCTACGACCTCGACTCGGAGAAGCTCCACCGCTGGTTCCGCTGCTTCGTCGAGGCGGGGGACGACACGATCCTCCGGATCGCGGAGGCCCTCGACCCGGAAGTGTGCGTGTGGTGGCTGCAGGACCGGATGATCGTCGTGCAGCGCGCGGTCCAGGAGGCCGAGTTCGAGCCCCCGCCCGGGGCGAAGACGCTGGACGGCACCTACTTCCTCATCGCCAAACGCGACGGCGACGACCTCGCCACCCCGCTGCGTCTGCTGACCCTGCTCTACGAGTCGCGTCACGCGATCTACGAACGCCTGGTGCTCGGCGTGATCGCCGAGCTGCCCGCCGAGAACACCGAGTGGGCGCTGCGCTGGCGCGCCGGGCGGCTCGCCGACCTGGGCTTCCCCCCGCGGCAGGAGACCCTCGGGCTCTACAGCCCGCTGCGACCGGGCGAGGTCGACCGCGCCGCCGAGCTGTCCCAGCGCACCGAGGCGTGGCGGCTCCCGGTGTGGGTGCCCCCCCTCCCCGTCGCCGCCGAAGACGCGCCCGCGGTCTTCCGCGCCGCTGCCGCGCTCGACGACGAGGGGCGTCAAGCCTTTCTGTTCTCGCTCCTGGCGCTGGCCAACGCCGTCGCCGTCGCGGACCAGCTCCCCCTGGGCGATCCGGAGAGCGTCCCGGGCGCGATGGAGAAGGCCGCCGAGACGGCGAGCCGCGGCCTGGAGGAGCTCGCCCGGCGCCGCGGGCGCTCCCCGGAGGAGGTACTCCGCAGCTTCCCGCTCCCCTTCTTGTTTCGCGTCGGCCACGCTCTTGACCCGAGCGGGACGGCAAAATAAGGTCGGCACACCGCACCCAGCAGGAGACCGTTTCACGGGGACGCCGCCCGGCCCGGGCACGGAGGGTCGCGGCGCGACGAGGTGGAGTCAGCGTGGGGAAGCTAAAGGTGGCCATCGCCGGCGTGGGCAACTGCGCCAGCGCTCTGCTGCAGGGGATCGAGCACTACCGGAACCGGCGCGACGCCGCGGGGGACGCGGACGCACCCGGTGGCGCCTGGGGACTGATGCACCTCGAGATGGGCGGCATGAGACCCGGCGACATCGAGGTGGTGGCGGCCTTCGACATCGACGAGCGCAAGGTCGGCCGCCCTCTCGACGAGGCGGCCTTCGCCGCGCCCAACTGCACCCGCGCGATTGCGGACGCCCTCCCGGCGAGCCCGGTGCGGGTGTGTATGGCGCCGGTACACGACGGAATCGCCGACCACATGGGGGACTACCCCGACGACAAGGCGTTCCGCGTCGCCGACGAGGCGCCCGTCGACGTCGCCCGGGTGCTCGCCGAATCGGGCGCCGAGATCCTGGTGAGCTACCTGCCGGTGGGGTCCGAGAAGGCGGTGCACGCCTATGCAGAGGCGTGTCTCGCGACCGGGGTCTCGCTGGTGAACTGCGTCCCGGTCTTCGTGGTCTCCGACCCCGACTGGGGCGCGCGCTTTCGCGACGCCGGGATCCCCTGCGCGGGGGACGACATCAAGTCCCAGGTCGGCGCGACGATTCTCCACCGGCAGATCGTCCAGCTCTTCGCCGACCGCGGCGTACGGGTGGACCGCACCTACCAGCTCAACACCGGGGGCAACACCGACTTCCTCAACATGCTCTCGCGCTCGCGCTTGAGCTCCAAGAAGGTGAGCAAGACCGAGGCGGTGACCTCGCAGATCCCCTACGACATCGGCGCCGACAACGTCCACATCGGCCCCAGCGACTACGTCCCCTGGCAGGGCGACAACAAGGTCTGTTTCCTCCGGGTCGAGGGGCGGGGCTTCGGGGGCGCGCCGATCGAGCTCGAGGCCCGGCTCTCGGTCCAGGACTCGCCCAACTCGGCGGGGATCGTGATCGATGTGGTGCGCTACGTGAAGATCGCGAGGGATCGCGGTCTTCGCGGGCCCCTGCTCCCGATCTCGGCGTACGCGATGAAACACCCACCGACCCAGATGCGCGACGTCGACGCCGCCCGCGCGATCGAAGAATTCTTGCGCGACTCGGGCGCCGGCCTCTAGCCGGGCGATACCATCGGCGCGCGCCCACAGGAGACACCATGGCCAATATGAAGATCGAAGACGTCGAGGGAATCGGGCCGAGCTACGGCGAGAAGCTGCGGGGCTGTGGCGTGGCGGACACCGACGCGCTGCTCGAGAAGGGCTGCTCCCGGGCCGGCCGCAAGGAGCTGGCGGAAGCCGCCGGGATCTCGGAGACCCTCGTCCTCAAGTGGGTCAACATGGCCGACCTGTTCCGCATCCAGGGCGTCGGCTCCGAGTACGCCGAGCTCCTCGAGTGCGCCGGAGTCGATACGGTGAAGGAGCTGCGGAACCGCAACGCGGCCAACCTCGCCCAGAAGTGCGCCGAGGTGAACGAGGAGAAGAAGCTCACCCGGCGCGTGCCGAGCGAGTCGGTCGTGGGGGAGTGGATCGAGCAGGCCAAACAGCTCGACCCCAAAGTCACCCACTAGGACCGCGGCCGAGCAGATCCCGCGACGTGGACACCGAACGCCTCGGCGCCTTCTACCTCGGCCGGCGGGTCGACCCGCGGAGTGGAGAGATCGGCCCCGAGCCGGTGCTCTACGACGCCAAGGACCTCACCACCCACGCGGTGTGCGTGGGCATGACCGGGAGCGGCAAGACCGGGCTCGGGGTGACCCTCCTCGAAGAGGCGGCGATCGACGGGATCCCGATCATCGCGATCGACCCCAAGGGCGACCTCGGGAACCTCCTGCTCACCTTTCCGGAGCTCCGCCCCGACGACTTCGCGCCGTGGATCGACGCGGTGGACGCGACCCGCAAGGGGCGCAGCGTCGCGCAGCACGCGGCGGCCACGGCGGCCCTGTGGCGCGAAGGGCTCGGCGAATGGGGGCAGGAGCTCCGGAAAGG
>JANQRO010000538.1 GCA_028284525.1 Myxococcota bacterium
GCCTTGCGGGCGTGGTCGAAGTTCTGGACCGGCCCGGGGTGGAAGAAGAAGCCGAACATGGCGCCCACCCAGACCGTGGAGAAGGGCACCCCCGCCTCCTTGGCGACCTCGGCGAGGCCTTCGGCCAGGGTCCGGGCCTTGGCCTCGAGCCGGGGGTAGGTGCCGCGCTTCTTGAGCTCGCGGAGGGTCGCGAGCCCGGCGGCCATCGCCAGGGGGTTGCCGGACAGGGTACCGGCGTGGAACACCGGACCCTCGGGGGCGATCTGCTCCATCAGGTCGGCGCGGCCGCCGAAGGCCGCCGCGGGGAGCCCGCCGCCCACCACCTTGCCGAGACACGTGAGGTCGGGGGTCACGCCGTAGCGCTTCTGCGCCCCGCCGTAGCCCACGCGAAACCCGGTGATCACCTCGTCGAAGAGGAGCAGGCTCCCGTGCTCGTCGCAGAGCCGGGCGAGCCCCTCGAGGAAACCGGGCGCGGGCGGGATGCAGCCCATATTCCCCGCCACCGGCTCGACCGCGATCGCGGCGACCTCCCCGGGGTAGCGGCGCAGGGCCGACTCGACGGCGTCCAGGTCGTTGTAGGGCGCCTGGAGGGTCAGCTCGACGAACTCCCTCGGGACGCCGGGCGAGCCGGGAATCCCGAGGGTGGCGACTCCGCTACCGGCGCTCACGAGCAGGTGGTCGGCGTGGCCGTGGTAGCAGCCCTCGAACTTGAGGATGCGCGGCCGCCCGGTGGCGGCGCGGGCGAGGCGGATCGCACTCATCGCGGCCTCGGTGCCGGAGCTCACCATCCGGACCTGGTCGACCCCGGGGACGGCCCGACAGATCTCGGCGGCCAGCTCGATCTCGAGCTCTGTGGGGGCCCCGAAGCTCGTCCCCTGTCGTGCGGCGTCGCGCACCGCCTTGAGCACGGGCGGAGCGGCGTGCCCCAGGATCAGCGGGCCCCAGGATCCGACGTAGTCGATGTACCGGTTGCCATCGGCGTCCCAGACGTGGGCGCCCTTGCCGCGCTCGATGAAGCGTGCGTCGCCGCCCACCGATCCGAAGGCGCGCACCGCACTGTTCACACCACCGGGAATCACCCGGCGCGCGCGCTTCATCAGTCGTCGCGATCGGGTCGTCTTCACGCCTTGCCCTCCGCCGGCACGGCGTCGTCGTCGCGCTCGGCCATCCGCGCTAGCGACACCAGCTTCTCGCCGGCGTCGAGGTTCATCACCCGCACCCCCTGGGTCGCCCGGCCCATCGACGAGATGCCGCCGACGTTGCAGCGCAGCACCTTGCCGCCGTCGGTGATCAACATGACCTCGTCGTCGTCGCGCACCTGGACCACCCCGATCACCGAGCCGTTCCGGTCGCTGGTGCGGATCGTGATGATCCCCTGTCCGCCGCGACGCTGGAGTCGGTAGTCCTCGAGGGGCGTGCGTTTGCCGTAGCCGCGCTCGGTGACGGTGAGGATCTGGGCCCGGGCGCTCAGGATCTCCATCCCGACGACCTGGTCCTCGCCGGTCACCGTCACGCCTCGGACCCCGCGCGCGGCGCGGCCCATGGGCCGGACGTCGGCTTCCTGGAAGCGGACCGCCTTGCCCGAGCGCGTGGCGAGGAGGATCTCCTGATCGCCCTGGGTGCGCGCCGCCGCGATCACCTCGTCGTCGCCATCGAGGTTGATCGCGATGATGCCGCCCCGGCGCGGGTTCGAGAACGACGCGAGGGTCGTCTTCTTGATCGCGCCGCTGCGGGTGGCGAGGACGATGTAGCTCTCGCCCTCTTCGGTGAAGCTGCGCACCGGCAGCGCGGCCTGGACCCGCTCGCCCTCGCCCAACGAGAGGAGATTCGCCAGCGAACGCCCCTTGGCGGCGCGCCCGAGCTGCGGGATCTCCCACACCTTCTTCCAGTGGGCGCGGCCGCGGTTGGTGAAGAAGAGGACGTAGGCGTGGGTCGACGCCACGAAGAGCCGCGCGACGAAGTCCTGATCGCGGGTATCCATCCCGCGCAGCCCCTTGCCGCCGCGGCGCTGGGCGCGGTACTGGGTGAGGGGGCTGCGTTTGATGTACCCGAGGTGGGACACGGCCACGACCATGTCCTCCTCGACGATCAGGTCCTCGGTGTCGATGCTCTCGACGGGGCCGGTGATCTCGGAGCGGCGCTCGTCGCCGTACTCGTCGCGCACCGCCTCGAGCTCCTCGACGATGACGTCGAGGATCCGCGTCTCGCTCGCGAGGAGCCCGCGCAGGTCCTCGATCTTCGCGCGGATCTCGGCGAGCTCGTCGAGGACCCGCTGTCGTTCCATGGCGGTGAGCGCGCGCAGCCGCATCTCGAGGATCGCGTTCGCCTGACGCTCGGAGAGCTGGAACCGCTCCATCAACCCGACCCGGGCAGCCGCGGTGTCCTCCGCGGCGCGGATCAACGCGATCACCTCGTCCAGGTTGTCGAGGACGAGGGCGAAGCCCTCGAGGATGTGGGCGCGCGCCTCGGCCTGACGCAGGTCGTAGGTGGCGCGGCGCACCACGACCTCGCGGCGGAAGTCGAGGAAGTGGCGCAGCACCTCCTTCAGCGAGAGGGTGCGGGGGCGCCCGTTCACCAGCGCCAGCATGTTGACGCCGAAGGTGTTCTGGAGCGGGGTCTGCTTGTAGAGCTGGTTCAGCGTGACGTCGGGGTTGGCGTCCTTGCGCAACTCGATGACGACGCGGATCCCCTCGCGGTTCGACTCGTCGCGAAGGTCGGTGATCCCGTCGATCCGCCCCTCGCGAACGTGGTCGGCGATGCGCTCGACCAGCGACGCCTTGTTGACCATGAAGGGGATCTCGGTGACCACGATGCGCGGGTTCTTCTTGCCCTCCTCGACCGCCGCGCGACCGCGGAGGGTGATCAGGCCGCGGCCGGTGGCGTAGGCGCTGCGGATCCCTTCGGTCCCGCAGATCAGCGCACCGGTGGGGAAGTCGGGGCCGGGCATCACCTCGAGGAGCTGATCGAGGCTGCACGCGGGGTCGCGGGCTTCGAGGATCAGGGCTGCGACGAGTTCGCGGAGGTTGTGCGGGGGCACGTTCGTGGCCATCCCCACCGCGATCCCCGCCGAGCCGTTGGCCAGCAGGTTGGGAAAGCGGGTGGGCAGCACGGTCGGCTCGTTCTGCCGACCGTCGAAGTTCGGGACGAAGTCGACCGTCTCGCGGTCGATGTCCCGCAGCATCTCCTCGGCGACGCGCTGGAGCCGCGCCTCGGTGTAGCGGTAGGCCGCGGGCGGGTCGCCATCGATCGAGCCGAAGTTCCCCTGGCCGTCGATCAGCGGGTAGCGGAGCGAGAAGTCCTGCACCATGCGAACCATCGCGTCGTAGACGGGGCTGTCGCCGTGGGGGTGGTAGTGCTTGAGCACCTCGCCCACGACCCCGGCGCTCTTCGAATAGCCGCGCCCGGGAAGCAGCCCCTCCTGCTGCATCGCATAGAGGATGCGGCGGTGGACGGGCTTCAGGCCGTCGCGCACGTCCGGGAGCGCGCGGCTGATGATGACCGACATCGAGTAGTCGAGGAACGAGCTGCGAACCTCGTCCTCGATGGCGACCGGGACGGCTTCGGGCGGCTGGCCCGCTCCGTTGCTCCCGGCCGGCTGCCCGGGGCCGGGGGCGCCCGGCTCGTTGGGCGGCGGCGTGTCTTCGGACATGCGGAATCGCTCCGGGGAGGCGCTCTAGATATCCAGGTTCTGCACGTTCAGCGCATTGGCCTCGATGAACTCGCGGCGCGGCTCGACGTCGTCGCCCATCAAGGTGGTAAAGACCTCGTCCGCCTCCACCGCGTCCTCGATTCGCACCTGCAAGAGCGTGCGCGTCTCGCTCATCATCGTCGTCTCGGCGAGCTGGTCGGGGTTCATCTCGCCGAGCCCCTTGTAGCGCTGAATCGACTGGCCCTTCTTGCCGGTGTCGAGCAGGTGCTCGCGGAGCGCGAGAGCGCTGGCCAACGTATCGGGCTCGCCGTCCTCCGCGCTGGCGTCGTCCTCCGCGCCGGCGTCGACCCGATACGGCGCCGCCGCGATGGCGCTCATCTGATCGGCGAGGGTGCGCAGCCGGCTCCACTCGCCGGACGCCAGGAAGCTGGTATCGAAGGGGGTCGAGAGGATCACCCCGGCGCGTTGGGTGATCGCGACCAGTCGGTGGACCCCGTGCTCCGGGTCTTCCTCGACGTTCCAACGCAGCTCCAGGTCGTCCCCATCGCGACCGCTCAGACGATCGAGCTCCTCGCGGATCGCCGGCGCGACGGTGGCCTCGAGAACCGCGGCGTCCGCCAGGTCTTCGGCCCGTGGCAACCCGAGGGTGGCGGCCGCGCCGACCAGGTCGGCGTCGAGACGACGCTGCGAGAGCCGCGCAAGGGCGCGAGCGAACTCCCCGGCGTAGCCGAGCAGGGTCTGGGCCGCGCTGTCGTCGAGGGCGGCGCCCGCCTCGCCGCGGATCCGCGCGCCGGAGAGCGCCTGCTCGAGGAGGTAGGCCTCGAGGGCGGCGTCGTCCTTGATGTACCGCTCGGAGCGGCCCTTCTTCACCTTGTACAAGGGCGGCTGGGCGATGTAGAGGTAGCCTCGCTCGAAGAGCGGCCGCATCTGTCGGTAGAAGAAGGTCAAGAGCAGCGTGCGGATGTGGCTCCCGTCCACGTCGGCGTCGGTCATGATGATGATCTTGTGGTAGCGGGCCTTCTCGACGTCGAACTCGGTGCCGATTCCACAGCCGATGGCCGAGACGATCGCCTGGATCTCCTGGGACGAGAGCATCTTGTCGAGCCGCGCCCGTTCGACGTTCAAGATCTTGCCGCGAATCGGGAGGATCGCCTGGGTCTCGCGGGAGCGGCCCTGCTTCGCGGTACCCCCCGCGGAATCGCCCTCGACGATGAAGAGCTCCGAACGCTCGGGGTCGCGCTCCTGACAGTCGGCGAGCTTCCCGGGGAGGCTGAAATCGGACAGCGCCCCCTTGCGCCGGGCGAGGTCTCGGGCCTTGCGCGCGGCGACTCGCGCCCGCGACGCGTCGACCACCTTCGACACGACCTGCTTGGCGACCTGGGGAGATTCCTCGAGCTGGATCGAGAGCTCGTCGTAGAGGATGCCCTCGACGAGCCCGCGCACCTCGCTCGTCCCGAGCTTCGACTTGGTCTGTCCCTCGAACTCGGGCTGCGGGAGCTTCACCGAGATCACCGCGGTGAGCCCTTCCCGCACATCGTCGCCGGTGACCGAGTCGGTGCCCTTGCCGTTCTTGGTGCCGTGCTTCGAGAGATAGCGATTGATCGTCCGCGTGAGCGCCGTGCGGAACCCGATGAGATGCGTCCCGCCCTCGACCGTGTTGATGTTGTTGGCGAACGAGTACACCGATTCGTTGTACGACTCGTTGTACTGGAGCGCGATCTCGATCATCACCGACGATTCGCGCCCGTGGGTCTCGAAGCTCCGTTTCCCCGAGATGTGGATCGGCGGCGTGTGGAGCGGTGCGCGGTTGCGATTCAAGTGCTCGACGAAGGACGCGATCCCGCCCTCGTAACAAAAGTCGTGGTGCTTTTCGTTGCGCTGATCCTCGATCTTGATGCGGATCCCCGCGTTCAGGAACGAGAGCTCGCGCAACCGCTGTGAGAGCACGTCGAAGGAGAAATCGACGCTCGGAAAGACCTCCGGGTCGGGCTTGAAGGTGACCCGCGTTCCGGTGCGGTCCGTCGTCCCGATCTCGGTGAGGGGCGTGGTCGGCACCCCGCGCGCGTACTCCTGGGACCAGACGCTGCCCTCGCGACGGATCTCGAGGGCGAGGGACTCCGACAAGGCGTTGACGACCGAGACCCCTACCCCGTGGAGGCCGCCCGACACCTGGTAGGTCTTCTCGCTGAACTTCCCGCCGGCGTGGAGCGTGGTCATGACGACCTCGGCCGCCGGTCGGTTCTCGCTCGGATGGAGATCGGTGGGGATGCCGCGCCCGTCGTCTTCGACGGTCACGCTTCCGTCCGCGTGGATCGTGACCAGGATTTCGCTGCAGAAGCCCGCCAGCGCCTCGTCGATCGAGTTGTCGACCACCTCGTAGACAAGGTGGTGCAACCCATCGGGGCCGGTCGTGCCGATATACATCGCCGGCCGTTTGCGGACCGGGTCCAGGCCCTCGAGGACCTCGATGGAGCTCGCGTCATACGCCAAGAACCGTTGTCTCCTCCGCGTCGGGCGCCCCGTGTCCGAGGAGCGCCCGGGGGTCGGGTGCCCGCACGGCTTGCGGTGTGCTGTAGCGGATCCCGCGGGTGGAACCGTTTCGGGGGGAGTCCATCATCGCGAACGCTCTGGGCGCCTCGTGCGCCCAGGTCGCCTGGCCCGTCGCCGTGTCCGACTTGCCCGCTACCCCGCCGCACGATTCTCGCTGACCGCTCGCGCGTCGGCTGGCCGGAGGTCGCGTCCGCCGGCGCCGTAGCGCAAGGGTAGTCAATCCCTAAGTACGCGTAAACTGGCCCACTTATGCGAACGCGGGGGCTCCCGAGAGCTAGAGCCGCATGGGCATGACCACGGCCGTGGTCTCTCCGTCCTCCGTGGGCCGCAGAACGACCGGCGAGAGCTCGTCGTCGAAGCTCATCTCGATCTCTTTGGTGCGGAAGGCGTTCAGGGCGTCGAGCAGGTAGCGGGCGTTGAAGCCGATGCTCAGGGTGTCTCCGCTGTAGTCGACGTCGATCTCCTCGGTGGCCTCGCCGAGATCCGGGTTGTTCGACGATACGGTGATCCGGCCGTCGGCGAGCTCCACCCGGATCGCCCGGCTTCGCTCCGCCGAGAGCAACGACACGCGCCGGACCACCTGGGTGAGGGTCTCCGCCGAGAGCGTGAGGCGCCGGCCCGGGGCCTTCGGAAGAACCTGGCCGTAGTTCGGAAATTCGCCATCGATCAGACGCATCACCAACGTCACGTCGCCCCGACGCACGAGCGCGTGGGTACCCTCGAATCCGAGCTCGATCTCGTCGGCGTCCTCCTCGTCCACGAGGCGCTTGAGCTCGCCCAGCGCCTTTCGCGGGAGAATGACACCGCTCGCGATGCCCTTCCCTCCCTCGGAGACCAGACGGTCCACCATCGCAAGCCGGTGCCCGTCGGTCGCCACCATGCGCAGCTTGCCGTCGTCCTCGAGCACCTGGAAGTAGACCCCATTCAGGTTGTACCGGGTCTCGTCGGTAGAAGCCGCGTAGATGGTCCGCTCGATCATCGAGCTCAACACGGCGGCCTGCACCCGCGCGATCTCCCCGGGTGCGAGCTCCGGCAGGCTCGGAAACTCCTCCGCGGCCGCACCCGCCAGGGTGAAGCGGCTCCGGGCACAGCGCACTTCGAGGTACCCGTTGTCCTTGCTGGACAGCTGGACCTGCTCGTCCGGAAGCTCCCGGATGATCTCGAAGAGCTTGCGCGCCGACGCGGTGACGGCACCCGGCTCCTCGATCTCCACCTGGTGCCGGCTGCGGATCCCCACCTCGAGGTCGGTCGCGACGAGCTCGAGCTGCTTCGGTGCTTCGGCGCGGAGCAGGGCGTTCGCCAGAATCGGCATCGAGTTGCGCCGCTCGACGATTGCCTGGACGCGGGCGAGACCTCGTTGGAGTTCCGATCTCGGCAGCGCGATCTTCATCTCTGCTCTTCCTCTGGTGGTTGTAGAACTAGAAGGAGTAGTAGTAGGGCGAGCCAAAGAGGCCAAAAGCGCCAAAGCGTGTCACACGTGACGAGACGATCCGGAAAATAGCCAACGCGCAACGAAAGTTATCGGAGAAAGCACACTTCTTTGCAGGATCGGCGGAGTGGTTGACGTTTCGGAGAGCGGGCTGCGCAAATAGTCTCCCGGATACCCGGTCTGCGTCACGCGTCGAGGTGGAGGGCAGAAGGGTCGCGGGCGGGAACCGTGTATCGACGTTGCGGTCATGGTCGTGGCCAGAGAGCCGCTCGGACGGAGCGACAGGGCCGGCGAAACCACAACCGCGCGGGTTCGTCTCAGTTGGCGGGGTGGGGCCGGGATGGCTAAGGTCGCGCGCTCGAAGCGATACGCAGCGGAACCACGACAAAGCGGCAAGGCCCCAGCAGTCGGCCCCAGCATTCCCAGCGGGGGAGGCCCCAATGAAACGAACCTACCAGCCGAGCCGGACGCGGCGGCGGCGCAAGCACGGCTTTCGAGCGCGCATGAAGACCCGAGCGGGCCGCGCGCTGATCAAACGGAGACGGGCCAAAGGCCGGCACCGTCTCGCTCCGTCGACACCCAGCAAATGAGCCAAGGGCGCGGAGACCAGAGTCTCCCGCGCTCCACGCGAATTCGCTCCCGCCGGGATTTCCGTGCCATGGCGAACGCAGGACGTCGGGTGACGAGCCGCGACTTCGTGTTGATCGAACGCGAGACAGCCGAGGGAATGCGCGCGACGGCGCAGGGCGCCCCGGCGCAGGGCGCCCGGTTGGGCATCACGGCGAGCCGACGCGTCGGCAACGCCGTGGCGCGGAATCGCGTCAAACGGCGTGTTCGCGAATGGTTTCGCCGGCTCGGCCCGGAGCGGCGACGTCCGGTCGATTGGGTGGTGATCGCGCGTCCCGGCGCCGCGCAGCGCTCGAGCGGCGAGACCCACGCCGCGTTGACGCAGCTCGTGACACGGCTGACGCGGTCTGCGCGCGAACGACGATGACCGCGTCACTCCTTCGCGTCCTGGCCGGATACAAGCGTTGGGTGAGCCCGCTGCTCCCCCCGGCGTGTCGGTATCGCCCCACCTGCTCGGAGTACACGGCCGAGGCGATCCAACGCTTCGGAGCGATGCGCGGAAGCTGGCTGGGTCTCCGACGGATCTGCCGTTGTCACCCCTTCGCCGACGGGGGCTTCGACCCGGTGAGAGAGGAGCGCTGAGGTGGATCGCAACACCTTCCTCGCGCTGGGCCTTTCGCTGCTGGTGATCACGGGCTGGATGATGTGGGAGCAGCAGCTCGCGAGTGAGCGGCAGCCGCTACCGGAGTCGGGTGTGGTTGCGGGGAATGGAAGCGGGGAGGCCCCGGAGCGCCCACCGGGCAGCAGCGCGCCACTGGCCACAGGGGATGCGGAGCGATCGGCGGATCGTGCGGTCGATGTGACTCGGTTGCAGGCGAGGGAGCCCGCCGAGGAGGTCGCCGAGACCTGGGTGATCGAAACACCGCTCTATCGGGCGACCCTCAACGCGAGGGGAGCGCGCATCGAGCAGTGGGAGCTCAAAGGCTACGAAGCGCGCATCGACGAGGGCGGCGGACCCATGCGGCTGGTGATGCCTTCCGCCCCGAATCTCGTGACGCACTTCGACGAGCTCGGGCTGGGCGATCTCGATCGACGGGCGTTCCGCCGGGTCGAAGGCGAGGACGAATGGCTCTTCGAGCTCGTCGACGACGGTGTGCGGGTGCGCAAGCGATACGAGTTCTCCCAGGAGAACTACGAGGTCGGAGTCTCGATCGAGGTCGCGAATCTCGAGAGGCGCTCGCTTCGGCCCCGCTTCGAGGTGCTCTTGGGCACCCCGGTGCGCCCGAGCGCCGACTTTCAGGATGCGCAGCTCCGGGTGCTCCACGGGGAGAGTGTCGAGGACGAGTATCTGAGTGGATTCGGGCTACCGGGCTTCCTCGGCTTCGGGAGCGCCGACCGCGAGCGGGCCTTCCTCGGCAACATCGTCTGGGCCGGCATCAACAGCCGCTACTTCCTCGTCGCCCTGGCACCCGATGTGACGCGCACGGCCGAGTCGGAGTTCCGCGCGACGATCCCCGGGGAGCGGGCGGACGTGTCGGTGCACTACGCGGGAGAGACCGAGGTCCCCCCGGGGATCTCGCTCACCCGCGACTATCGCTACTACGCGGGGCCGAAGTCGACGGATCACCTGCTCGCCTTCGGGGCCCAGCTCGACCGCTCGATCGACCTTGGCTGGGCGTTCATCGAGCCGATTACCAAAGGCTTCGTCTGGCTGCTGCGCCGGACCTACGAGGTGGTCCCTAACTACGGGGTCGCCATCATCTTTCTCACCTTCGTGCTGCGGATCGTGATGGCGCCGCTGACACACAAACAGATGAAGGTGATGAAGAAGAACTCGTCGCAGATGGCGGAGCTGCAACCCAAGATCAAGGCGACCCAGGAGCGCTACGCAGACGACGCGCAGAAACGGAACGAGGAGATGATGAAGATTTATCGTGAGGCGGGCGTCAATCCCCTCACGATGATGGGGGGAGGTTGCCTCCCCATGCTGCTGCAACTGCCGATCTTCATCGCTTTGTACTACGCCCTCCAGAGTGCGATCGAGTTGCGCGGCGCCCCCTTCGGGCTGTGGATCACCGACCTCTCCATTCCCGAGACGCTCCTCACTCTCCCGGTGCTCGAGATTCCGATTCGCGTCCTGCCCCTGGCGATGGGCGCCAGCATGGTGATCCAGCAGAAGATGACGCCCATGACGTCGATGGATCCCAACCAGGCGCGCATGATGATGACGGTGATGCCCATCATGTTCACCGTGCTCTTCTACGGCTTCCCGTCGGGTCTCGTGCTGTATTGGTTCGTCAGCAACCTCCTCGGGATGGCGCAACAACTCCTCATCAACCGGCAAGCGACCTAGAAGGACGACCCCGATGTACGAGCCCGAAAACGAATGGCGTGAGTTCGCCGGCGACAGCCGCGACGAGGCGGTGGCGAAAGCCGTGGCCTTCTTCAACGTGGGGAGCGCCGACGATCTGAAGATCGCCGAGGTCGAGGCGGAGGTGTTCGGACTCGGGGGCCGGACCGCGGTCGTGGCGGTGCCCGCGAACGCGACCCCGCCCAAGCGCACTGAACGCAGCGGCGAAGCCCGGGACGAGCGCGGCAACGGCCGCCGTGATCGCTCCCGCCGACGAGACGAGGACCGCGATCGCCCCCGTCGCGACCGCGACCGCGGCCGCGACCGAGACCGGGATCGGGACCGAGATCGGGGGCGTATCGCGAGCAGAGAACAGGAGGAAGTCGCGCCCGCGGAGCCCTTCCAGCAGCGCGATCCCGGAACGGGGACCGCCAAGGGCGAGCTCTCCGAGGTCGGGGAGTTTGTCAAAGGTCTGCTCGAGCGGATGCGGCTCGGCGACTTCGAGATCAGCGAGAGCGCCGAAGACGAGAAGCTCATCGCCCTGGAGGTGAGTGGCGAGATCGCGGACGGCTTGGTGCGGGGGGGCGAGCGGACGCTCGAGGCGGTCCAGCTCCTCGCCAACCAAGCGGCGATGCGCATCGGCGAGGGAGACGGACCGCGGATCGTCGTGGACGTCGAGGGGGAGCGGTCGAAGCGCGAAGAGCTCCTCGAGCGCGTGGCCGACCGCGCCGGGCGCCGCGCGACGTCGACGGGCAGACCCGTCGCTCTCGAGCCGATGAACGCCAAGGACCGCCGGACCATCCACGTCGCGCTCCGCGATGCGGAGGGCATCGCAACGATGAGCGTCGGCGAGGGCCGCTACCGGCAGGTCGTGGTGGTTCCCGAGAGCGCTCCGGAGTACGAAGAAGCCAAGAACTCGGACGGCGGATCCCGCGCCGACTGAACGGCGTTCCCCGTGGAACGCGCGGCGCTCCTCAGCGCCATCCGGGAGGATCTGGCCCAAGCGGGCCTCACGGGCGCCTCGGCTCGGTCAGAGCGGCTCTCTGGCCTCGTCACCGACTACGCGATCCTCGTCGCGGGGTGGGCTCCGCGGATCAACCTGACCGGAGCCCGCGACCCCCGTGACATCGCCCGTCGGTTCGTGATCCCTCCCCTGATCTGGTCGCGGTTGCTCCCGAGGTCGCCCGGATCGATCGCGGATCTCGGTTCGGGTGCGGGCTTCCCGGGCATCCCCCTCGCCCTCGGGTCTCCGGACGTGCCCGTCGTCTGCGTCGAGTCGCGCGAGCGGAGACACTACTTCCAACGGCAGGTCGTCCGGGAACTCGGGCTGGAGCAGGTCCAGCCGCTTCTCGGGCGGGCCGAAGCGCTCCAGCCCCGGCGCTGTGACCTCGGGGTCGCCCAGGCGATGGCGCCCCTGCCCGAGGCTGTGTTCCACGTGAAACGATGGGTGTCGGTCGGCGGAGTGATCGCCATCCCCCAGAGTGAGCCTCGCACCGCTCTAGACGACGACGCCCTCGAGTGGCTCGGTTGCCCGGCGTATCGCGATCCCTGGCATCCCCGACCGGGTTTTCTCTGGATGGCTCGCCGAAAGGTGTGACCTCGAGGGGAGCGGGGTGCTACGTTCGCAGCACCCCCGCCCCCCACCAGTTGAATCCCCCTCCCTCCGGTCGTGGATCGAACGAGCATGGCCGAAAGTCCGACCGTCTTTTGCGTCGCCAATCAGAAGGGCGGCGTCGGGAAGACCACCACTGCTGTGAATCTCGCGGCGTCCCTTGCGCTGTCGGAGCGACGGACGCTGCTGATCGATATGGACCCCCAGGGGAATGCCTCGAGCGCGTTCGGGATCTCGTCCCCCGAGACGCAGGTCTACGACGCCCTGGTGGACCACGTTCCGCTTCGCACGATCGCCCTCGAGACCGAGCTGGAGTATCTGCGCGTCATCCCCTCGGGGAAGGACCTGGTGGGAGCGGAGATCGAGCTCGTCGACCGCCCCGAACGAGAGCGGCAGCTCCGCGACGCCGTGGCTTCGTTGTCGGGCGAGTGCCAGTTCGTCCTCATCGACTGCCCTCCCTCGCTGGGTCTCCTCACCCTCAATGCTCTGGTCGCCGCGACCCGCCTACTGGTGCCTCTCCAGGCGGAGTACTACGCCCTCGAGGGGCTCGCCCACCTGCTCGACACCGTCGAGCGCATTCGCAACGCGTTCAATCCGCAGCTCGAGCTCGAGGGTATCCTGCTCACGATGTTCGACGCGCGGAACAACCTCGGCCACCAGGTGGCGGCAGAGGTGCGCACCCACTTTGGCAATCGAGTCTTCGACACCGTGATCCCGCGCAACGTGCGGCTCTCCGAGGCGCCGAGCTTCGGAAAGCCCGCAATCCTCTACGACGCGAGATCTGCCGGGGCTCAGGCCTATCTGCGAGTCGCCGCCGAGATCCTGAAACGCTATGACGCGGACGGGCCCGTCGCGTCAACGAGCGCGTCATCCTGCGCGTCATCGGTTGCGTCAGAGCCTGCGTCATCGCGGGCGGGTGGGGCGGTTGAAGTCCGCGAGCGCCCCGACGCCGACCGGGCCCCTGAGGGGAGCCCTCGCGCCGGCTGGCCCCGGGGCCCGGGGCCTCCCACCTGATCGCAATCGAAATCCGGGTCGGCGACTCGCTCCGGGCGGCCGCACCCATCGACTGAGACCGATTGACACCGACTGAGACCGAGAACGGAGAGGACCGCACAATGGCCACGCGTCGAAGCGCCCTGGGTCGCGGGCTCGAAGCCCTGATTCCCGAACGGCCCGCCCCTACGATCGCGCCGAACGGCGATGCGTCGCCGCCCGCCGATTCGCCCCTGTTGGATCTCCCGGTCGACGAGATCCGCCCCAATCCGGACCAGCCGCGCCGACGCTTCGATCCGGGCGAGCTCGAGCGGCTGGCCCAGTCGTTGCGCGAGCACGGGCTGCTCCAGCCCGTGGTCGTCCGCCGGGGTGCGGCGGGCTACGAGCTCGTGGTGGGCGAGCGGCGCTGGCGGGCGGCGCGCCTGGCGAAGCTACCCACGATCCGCGCAGTCGTGGCCGACGTGGCCGCGCCCGACCGGCTGGAGCTCGCCCTGGTCGAGAACGTCCAGCGCCACGACCTCAACCCGGTGGAGCTCGCCCTGGCCTTCCGGGGGCTCGCCGACAACGGCTGGACCCAGGAGGAGATCGGCCGTCGGGTCGGTTTCGACCGATCGAGCGTCGCCAACTACCTCCGTCTCCTCGATCTGTCCCCGGAAATGCAGCAGGACCTCGAGGGAGGCCGCTTCCAGATGGGTCACGCCAAGGCGCTCCTCGGCGTGAACGATCCCGCGCGCCGACGCACTCTGCGAGACCGGATCGTCCGGGACCAGCTCACGGTGCGTCAGAGCGAAGCGGCCGCCCGTGTCGTCGAGGAGGGTCGACCGCGCCGGAGTCGCGGGGCCACCGGGGTGGCGGCCGACGCCGACCAGCGGGCGCTGCTCGCCCGCCTCCGCAGCCATTTGAAGACCCAGGTGCGCATCCGCCCCTCGGGTGGAGGTGGCCGGATCGAGATCGACTATTCGGGCCCCGCCGAGCTCGACCGGTTGGTCGCAGCGCTGCTCCCGTGACGCGGCCCTGCGTCATCGAGCGCGGGGCGCGCTTCGAGGGGATCCTCGCCTTCGACGCCGACGTCGAGATCGCCGGCGAGCTCGTCGGCGAAGCCGTTGGCTACGGAGCCAGCGTCCTCGCGGTCGCCGCGGGGGGTCGGCTCCGCGGCGACGCCGAGCTCCACAGCCTCCACGTCGCCGGCGAGGTCGAGGGCGAGGTCCGGGCGCGGGGCAAGATCGTGGTCGACGCCGGCGCCTGCGCCCGCGGCCGTTTCTTCGCGGCCGCCCTCGAGGTGCGCGACGGCGGATCGATCGACGGCCCGATCGAGATGACGGGGCCCGCCCAGGAAGGGTGAATCCGCTGCGGTCGCCGGGACCGCCGCTTCCTCGCGCCATCTTGAATCTGCGCATGACTTTGCAAAAATCCCGCCGGCGAACGCGCCCGGCGCTTCGAAGCGTCCGACCTCGATCCGTCTCCTCAGCCCACCCGGCCGTCCTGCGACCGGCGGCGCGAGAGCGGGAGCCGGCGGCGCCCTTTCGCGATCCGCGTGTCGACCGAGCGTCGGCGAACACACGCACGAACCCGCACCCGGAGCTTGTTGCCAAGCGCAATGACCCCTCGACCCCGCCCTCAGTGCGTCTCGCAAGACCCGCGATCTGCCCGGCTCCTCGAGCGGGTGCGGTCGACTCGATCCGCGGGTTGGCTCTGGCTCTCCGGGCTCGCCGTCACCCTGCTCTCTCCGGGTGCGGCCCGCGGTGCCGAGGGCGGCGGCGGCTTGCAGATCCTGCCGACGGGGTTCGCCGAGAACTTCGCGGAGCACGGGTTCATGGCGCTGTTCCACATGCGTCAGTTCTGGCTCCTCGTCGGCCTCTTCGCGGTGCTGTCGGTCATCCTGAACCGCTTCGCCTTCACTCCGCTCCTCGCCATCCTCGACGAGCGCGAACGCCGTATGGGCGGAGCCCGCGATCGCGCCGCCACGCTCTCCACCGAGACCGAGGGTCTTCTGGCCCGCCACGATTCCGCGCTCCGCGAGGCCCGCGAGCGCGCCCAGACCGAGCGGCAACGCGTGCTCGAGGAGGCCCGCGACGGCGCCCAGGCCCGCGTCGACGCCGCCCGCGGCGAAGCCGAGGCCCAGACCCAGACCGCGCGACGCGAAGTGAACGATGCCCTCGCCACGGCGCGAAGCGCGCTGCGCCAGGACGCCGACGAGGTCGCCGAGGCGATCGCCGACCGTCTCCTCGGGGCGGGTTCGGCATGAGGCGCACACGCTCTGTCCCGACGCGGCGCCCGGGCCCCCTCGTCCTCGCCGCCCTCCTGCTCCTGCTGCCGGGGACGGCGTCTGCCGCGGAGGGATCCGGGGCGGGCGCCCTGCTGTGGCACGCCTTCAACCTCTCTCTGCTGCTCGGGATCATCGTCTACTTCGCCCGCAGCCCGCTGCGCGAGGTGATGGCGTCGCGGCGGACCCAGATCGAGAGCGAGCTCGAGGAAGCGCGGTCGAATCTCGAGCGCGCGGAGAGCCAGCTCCTGGAGTGGCAACAGCGGATGGGCGACCTCGACCGGGAGCTCGATGAGATCCGCGCCGCCGTCCGGAGTCAGGCGGAAGGCGAACGCGATCGCATTCTCGCCGACGCCGAAACGGGCGCCGAGCGGATCCGCACCAACGCCGTCGCCGCGGTGGAACAAGAGGCGCGACGCGCCCGCGACCTGCTCCGCACCGAGAGCGCCGAGCTGGCCCTCGAGCGCGCCGGCGAGGTGATCCAGCAACGCATCGGAGAGGGCGATCGCGACCGCCTCTTCGACGAGTTCCTCACTCGTCTCCACGATCTGCCCGAGCGCGACGACGCCCCGGACGCGCCGAACCAGAGCTAGCCATGCCCGCCGCCAAACCCGTCGCCGCCCGCTACGCCAAAGCGCTCTTCGCCCTCGCCGAGGAGGCCGGCAAGATCCGCGAGATCGGCGAAGACCTCGACCGCCTCACCGAACTCGCAGCGCACCACCCCGAGTTCGCCGACGTCCTGATGCGGCCGCTCCATCCCGCAGCCGAGCGCCGAGCCGTGTTGCGCGGCGTCGCGGCCGAGCTGGAGCTCTCCGAAACCTTCGCCAACTTCGTCCAGTTCCTGATCGAGCAGCGCCGCAGCCAGGAGCTCGGACCGATCCGCGAGGAGTACCGACGCCTCGCCGAGGCCGCGGCCGGCCGGGTGCGGGGCGAAGTGGTGAGCGCCGCCCCCTTGAGCGAGCAGCAGGTGAACGCGCTGCGCGACGCGCTCTCGGAGCGGACCGGCCGCAGCGTCGACCTCGAGGTGTCGGTGAATCCGGCGCTCCTCGGCGGGGTCGTCGCACGGGTGGGCGACCTGGTATTCGACGGAACCCTGCGCAGCCGTCTCGACGGGCTGCGAGCCGACCTCATCGGGAGACACTGATCATGGACCTGCGACCGGGCGAAATCACCGACATCCTGAAGCGAGAAATCCGCGAGTACGGGCGCGAGATCGACGTCGCCGAGACCGGCACGGTCCTCTCCGTCGGCGACGGCATCGCCCGTGTCTACGGCCTCGAGCAGGCGATGGCCGGCGAGCTGGTGGAGTTCCCGGGCGCCGTCCAGGGGATGGTGCTGAACCTCGAAGAGGACAACGTCGGGATCGCCATCATGGGCGACGCCGAGCATCTGCGCGAAGGCGACATCGTGCGCCGCACCGGCCGGATCGTCGAGGTGGCCGTGGGCGAGGGCCTGCTCGGGCGCGTGGTCGACGGCCTCGGCAACCCGATCGACGGCAAGGGGCCGATCCAGTCGGACGAACGACGCCGCGTCGAGCTCAAGGCCCCGGGCATCATCGCGCGCAAGTCGGTGCACGAACCGCTTCAGACCGGGATCAAGGCGATCGACGCGATGACGCCGATCGGCCGCGGCCAACGCGAGCTCATCATCGGGGATCGCCAGACCGGCAAGACCGCGATCGCCATCGACACGATCATCAACCAGAAGAACACCGACGTGTTCTGCATCTACGTCGCCACGGGGCAGAAGCAGTCGACCGTGGCCCAGGTCGTCGACAAGCTCAACCAGTACGACGCGATGGACTACACGATCGTCGTCGCGGCGACGGCCAGCGACCCGGCACCGCTCCAGTTCCTTTCACCCTACACCGGCTGCACGATGGGCGAGTGGTTCCGCGACAACGGAAAGCACGCGCTGATCATCTACGACGATCTGTCGAAGCAGGCCGTGGCGTACCGCCAGCTCTCGCTGCTGCTGCGGCGTCCGCCGGGACGCGAGGCGTACCCGGGCGACGTCTTCTACCTCCACTCGCGGCTCCTCGAGCGCGCCGCGAAGATGAACGACGACCTGGGTGGCGGGAGCCTGACGGCGCTCCCGATCATCGAGACCCAGGCGGGCGACGTCTCGGCCTACATCCCGACCAACGTGATCTCGATCACCGACGGGCAGATCTTCCTCGAGACCGATCTCTTCAACTCGGGGATCCGGCCGGCGGTGAACGTGGGGCTCTCGGTGTCACGGGTGGGCGGCGCCGCCCAGACCAAGGCCACCAAGGCGGTGGCGGGGACGCTCAAGCTGAACCTCGCCCAGTACCGCGAGATGGCGGCCTTCGCCCAGTTCGGGAGCGACCTCGACAAGGCCACCCAGGAGCAGCTCGCCAACGGCGAGCGGCAGACCGAGATGCTGAAGCAGCCCCAGTACCAGCCGATGTCGATGGCGGAGCAGGTGATCTCGATCTACGCCGCGACCCCCCAGTCGGGGCGCAACTCGTGGGTGCGCGACCTCTCCCTCGAGGACGTGTCGCGCTACGAGCAGGAGATGATCGCCTACGTGCGCGAGAACCACGGCGACATCGTGTCGGCCATCGCGGAGAGCGAGAAGCTCGAAGACGACGTCGCGGAGAAGCTCGCCGCCGCCCTCGACGCCTTCGCCGCGGTGTTCTCGGCCTCGGGCAGCGCTGCCTAGCGATGCCCAGCCTCAAGGACATCCGCCGGCGGATCGGCAGCGTCGAGAAGACACAGCAGATCACCCGTGCGATGCGGATGGTCGCGGCGGCGAAGCTGCGGCGTGCCCAGGAGGCGATCACCGCCGCCCGCCCCTACGCCGAGCGGATGCGCGAGACCCTCGCCGAGGTGGCCGCCGGTAGCGGTGGCGAGGCGTCGCAGCCGCTCCTCGCGGTGCGCGAGAACCCGCGCAAGGCAGAGCTCGTGGTGATCACCTCGGACCGCGGGCTGTGCGGTGCCTTCAACGGCAACGTCCTGAAGGCGGCCCAGGCGACGCTCAACCAACGCGGCGCCGGGCTCGAGTCGGTGAGCCTTACCCTGGTGGGATCGAAGGCGGCCGACTATTTCCGACGACGCGGCGCCGAGGTGAGCAAGACCCTCGCCGACCTCCAGAACGTCGAGTACGCCCACGCCGTCGAGATCGCCGACCACATCTCGGGTCGCTTCGTCGAGGGCGAGGTCGACCAGGTGTGGCTGGTCCACAGCGAGTTCGTCTCGACCATGACCCAGACGCCGCGGCTGGTGGACCTGCTGCCCCTCGCCGCAGAGCCCAGCGCCGAGGACGAGGCGAAGACGCCCTACACGATCGAGCCCGACCCGGAGCAGCTCCTCCAGGTGCTGGCCCCGAAGGCGCTGCAGACCGAGATCTATCGCGCTCTTCTCGACAACCAGGCGGGCGAGCACGCGGCGCGGATGACCGCGATGGAGAGCGCCACGCGCAACACCGAGGAGCTGATCAGTCGGCTCACCCTCGAGTACAACCGCGCGCGTCAGGCGGCGATCACCAAGGAGCTGGTGGAGATCGTCTCGGGCGCCGAAGCGCTCTAGACCCGGAGACCAACGCGCGCCCCGTGCGGCGCGAGGAGCCCAACGAGATGGCACAGAACGGACGAATCGTACAGGTGATGGGGCCGGTGGTGGACGTGGAGTTTCCGCCGGGTGAGCTGCCGGAGTTGATGACGGCGCTGCGTCTCACCAACCCCGGGATCAGCGACAGCGAGGACAACCTGGTGCTCGAGGTGGCGACCCACCTCGGGGAGAACACCGTGCGCTGTGTCGCGATGGACACCACCGAGGGACTCACGCGGGGCCAGGACGTGACCAACACCGGCGACGTGATCCGCATCCCGGTGGGTCCGAAGACCCTGGGCCGCATCATGAACGTGATCGGCGAGCCGGTGGACGAGGCCGGTCCGATCGAGACCGAGCAGACCTTGCCGATCCACCGTCCCGCTCCCGAGTTCGTGGATCAGGCGACCTCGGTCGAGGCCCTCGAGACGGGCATCAAGGTGGTCGACCTGATCGCGCCCTATCCGAAGGGTGGAAAGATCGGACTCTTCGGCGGCGCCGGGGTGGGCAAGACCGTCGTCATCATGGAGCTCATCAACAACATCGCGAAAGAGCACTCGGGCTACTCGGTGTTTGGCGGTGTGGGGGAGCGCACCCGCGAGGGCAACGACCTCTTCCACGAGATGGCCGACGCCAAGCTCTCCGACGGCACCACCGTGCTCGACAAAGCGGCGTTGGTCTACGGCCAGATGAACGAGCCGCCCGGCGCCCGCGCCCGGGTGGGTCTGTCGGCGCTCACCGCGGCCGAGTACTTCCGCGACGAGGAGGGGAAGGACGTGCTCCTCTTCATCGACAACATCTTCCGCTTCACCCAGGCGGGCTCCGAGGTGTCGGCGCTCCTGGGTCGCATTCCCTCGGCGGTGGGCTACCAGCCGACCCTGTCCACCGACATGGGCGAGCTCCAGGAACGGATCACGTCCACCAACAAGGGCTCGATCACCTCGGTGCAGGCGATCTACGTGCCCGCCGACGACCTCACCGACCCGGCGCCGGCGACGGCGTTCACCCACCTCGACGCGACGACGGTGCTGAACCGTCAGATCGCCGAGCTCGGCATCTACCCCGCGGTGGATCCCCTGGACTCGACCAGCCGCATTCTCGACCCGCAGGTCGTGGGTGAGGCGCACTACGAGGTGGCGCGCGGCGTGCAGCAGGTGCTGCAGAAGTACAAGGACCTGCAGGACATCATCGCGATTCTCGGGATGGACGAGCTCTCGGAAGAGGATCGTCTCACCGTGTCCCGCGCCCGCAAGCTCCAGCGCTTCCTCTCCCAGCCCTTCCACGTGGCCGAGCAGTTCACGGGGACGCCGGGTGTGTACGTCCGGCTCGACGACACGATCCGCGGCTTCCGCGAGGTGCTCGAGGGCAAGCACGACGAGCTCCCCGAGCAGGCCTTCTACATGGTGGGCACGATCGAGGAAGCGGTCGAAAAGGCCAAGACGCTGGTCTAGGACGAAGCATGGCCATCGAGCTCACGATCGTGACCCCCGAAGGCGAGCTGTACTCGGGCGAAGTCGAGCGCGTCGTTCTGCCGGGAGAGTCCGGCGATTTCGGCGTGCTCGACGGGCACGAGCGGTTTCTGTCGGCACTGCGCGAGGGGCCCTTCGAGATCCAGGAGGGCGAGACGCGGAGCGGCGAGCTCTCGGATGGATTCGCCGAGGTGAACGGCGACCGCGTGACGGTGCTCGTCGACCGCTGCGCCTTCCACTAGCCCCAGGTCGCGGGCGCGGGCGCTAGCGAACCGGCGTCGCCTTGAGCTTGGTCTTGCCGTCTTCGACCACCACGCGGAAGCGCACGTCCTGGCACCCGTACTTGGCCTGGATGGCCTCGCGCTGTTTCGCGATCACCCCGTCGAGACGTGCGCGGTCGAGCCCCTTGGTCGACTCGCCGCACTCCTTGCGCGCCGCCAGATAGGCGTCGAAGAGGTCGCCGCCCGCCGTGGCGCCGCCGGTCTTCTCCTTGGCGGCCCTGGCATCGGCGCGCTCGCGGTCGCGCAGGTTCGCGCGGAACACCTGGCGTTCGTAGGTGCCGTCTTCGATTCGTTTCAGGATCGCGTCCCACTGTCTCTTGAAGGCGTGGTAGCGCGCCAGGAGGTTGTTGAAGCGAAAGCGCAGCGCCGTGTTCTGGATCGGCGCGTTCGAGAAACGCGCGACGATCTTCTGCACCTCGCCCCGGGTCAGGATGGGCTCGCGCGGGCGCGAGCCCATGAAGTACTGCTCGTACTCCATCTTGAGCTGCTTGATCTTGATCTCCAGGTGCTGGAGCTCTTCGTCGACGGACCGCGTCTGGTCGGACACGAGGCCTGAATCGGAGGGTCCGCGGGCCGGCTTGAGCCCGGTTTCCGCTTCTAGGTCAAGTGTTTCCGTCCGTTCGCGGCTTTGACGTCTCCCGGCCACACGGGCTAGCCTGCCGGTCCGATGCATCCCCCTTTCCTCCGCGGCCTCGAGCGCATCGACGGCCCCCTCCAGCAGGTCGAGGCCGAGATGCGCGAGCAACTCGCCTCCCAAAGCGTCGTCATGCGGGCGATCGGTGAGCACGTCCTGGGTTCCGGCGGCAAGCGACTGCGCCCGGCGTTGCTGCTGCTGGCGGCGGAGCTCTGTGGCTACACCGGCCCCCGTCGCATCCAGCTCGCCGCCGCCATCGAGCTGATCCACACCGCGACCCTGCTCCACGACGACGTCGTCGACCAATCGCCGCTGCGCCGCGGCCAGGCCTCGGCGATGGCGCTCTGGGGCAACCGCCGCGCCGTGCTCGCCGGCGATTTCTTCTACGCCCGCGCCTGCTCGATGATCACCGAGGATGGCGACACCGACGTCCTGATGATCTTCGCCGACTTCATCCGGCTGATGGCCGAGGGTGAGCTCCTCCAGCTCACCGGGAGCTTCGACCCGAGTGTCATCGAAGCCGACTACTACGCCGTGATCGAGCGCAAGAGCGCATCGCTTCTCTCGGGCGCCAGCGAGACCGGCGCCATTCTGGGTGGCGTCACCCGCGCCGAGCGCCGTCGGCTCCAGGAGTTCGGCAGCGAGCTCGG
This sequence comes from Myxococcota bacterium, assembly GCA_028284525.1. Classification (GTDB taxonomy): domain Bacteria; phylum Myxococcota_A; class UBA9160; order UBA9160; family PR03; genus JANQRO01. The sequence continues at coordinate 22,020 of JANQRO010000538.1, forward strand.
CCTGGCGTTCCAGATTCGCGACGACGCCCTCGACTACTCGGGGGAGGAAGTGGTGGGCAAGCGCCGCTTCGCCGACCTCCGCGAAGGCAAGGTGACCCTGCCCCTGCTCTTCGCCCTCAAGCGCTGTGACGCCGCCGAGCGCGAGGCGGCCGCGGCGATCCTGAAGACGGTGAGCCACGAACAGCTGCGCAGCGGCGACGACGACGGTGTCAGCGACGACGACCTGGCGCCGGCCCTCGAGCTCGTGCGGCGTTATCGCGGCGTCGAAGACTCGATCCGCCGCGCCGAAGAGCACGTCGCCAAGGCGCGCGCGGCCATCGCGCCCTTTCCCGACGGCCCGCCCAAGGAGGCGCTGCTCGCCGCCGCCGAATTCGCGGTCGAACGCGACCGCTAGACGTCTCGCCCCGCGGTCCCGTGGGAGAGCAATCATGCAGATCACCACTACCCGCAAGACTGGGCGCTCCGCCCGGTCCAACGCCGGGCTGCGCCGCGTGCTGGCGCTCGGCGTGACCGCGCTGGCACTCGTGCTGGCCGGCGTCGCCGCTGCCGAGGGTCCGGTCGTCAACGTGAACACGGCCACCTTCGAAGAGCTCCAGGCCCTGCCCGGGGTGGGCGCCTCGCGCGCCACCGCGATCCTCGAGACGCGGAAGGCACGGGGCGGGTTCCGCAGTGCGGACGATCTTCTCGAGGTGAAGGGGATCGGCGCGTCGAGCCTCGAGCGGATGCGGCCCCACGTGCGGGTTTCGGGGCCGAGCCGGGTCGCGGGGAGCGACGAGCCCTAGAC
>JANQRO010000576.1 GCA_028284525.1 Myxococcota bacterium
AGTCGCGGCATCGCGCAACGGTAGGCGCTCGACATCGCACCCGGAAGGGAGGTGCTCCGAACCGGGGGGCTCGCGGTAGCATCGCGGAGGGAGGACCCGTCCGATGATCCGTCTGAACTTCGCCCTGCGCCGCGCCGCCCACCTGAGCCGCGAGGAGTTCCAGCGCTACTGGCGCGAGATCCACGGCCCGCTGGTGGCGAGCGTGAGTCGCACCCTGGGCATGCGGCGCTACCTGCAGTCCCACAGCGTCGACGACCCGGTCTACGACGGGTTGCGGGCGGCGCGGACCGGGATGCACGAACCCTTCGACGGGATCGCCAGCGTCTGGTGGGATACCCGCGAGGCGCTGGTCGAGGCCTCGTCGAGCCCAGAGGGACGCAAGGCCGGCGCGCTCCTCCTCGAAGACGAGCGTCGCTTCATCGACCTCGCTGCCTCCCCGATCTGGCTCTCCCAGGAGATCGCCCAGATCAACCCCATGCCCGAGAACTCCATCGTTGCCACCCCGCAGAGCTCGTGGATCAAGTTCTGCTATCTGCTGCAGCCCGCACCCGGGATGAGCGTGGAGGACTGCCACCGCACCTGGAACATGGACCACGGCTACCTGATCCGGCGCCGCAGCGGATGCACCCGCTTTGCCCGCTACATCCAGAACCACACTCTCGACGACCCGCTGAACCAGGTGCTCCGGGACTCCCGCGAGGCTCCCGAGCCCTACGCCGGCCTCACCGAAGCGTGGTTCGACCGCAACGACCTCGTCCAGATCGCCGCCGATCCGGAAGGCGAGGGTGCAAGCGCCTTCCAGGCCTTCCTCGAGGACGAAAAACGCTTCATCGACTTCACCCGCTCCTCCGTCTGGGCCGCCAAAGAGCGCGTCTTCGTCGACGACTCCACGTCGTAGGTCCGCCCGACTGGCTCGGCAGCGGTGGGCAGCCGGGGGCGCGGCGTGCGAACGGCGAAGCCGAACCGGTCGCTCCGCAGGCCCGTTCCCGATCTTCGCGTCCGTCACGCAGCCCGCGCGCAAAACGCCGGCAACTTCGCCGCGGATCCACTTCACAGGTCATTTGGGTCTAAATCCACACGTTCGTCCGCTCGATAGATCCCGTTGCCCCGGTCGAAAGACCGCTACGTCCCATTCACCCCGAAACGCGAGCGCCTCGTTGACCCAGTACCGAATCGGCCGAACCGCGATCAGCCACGGCTCCATCCCGGAGTGTCCGATCCCGATGGTGCTCCACAATCTCTTTGTGGCGCGCGCTTGTGGGGTCCTCAAGCTCAAGTCCGGTGGCAAGCAAAAGGCGATCGAGTTCGGCGACGGGTATCCCCTCGCGATCTGGTCCAACCTGTCGAGCGAGCGCCTCGACGCCCGTCTCGCCGCCGCGGGGCGCCTCGAACGCAGCGCCCTCGACGAGGCGAACCGTCAGCTCACCCGCAACGGGCAGCTGCTCGGGGAGATCCTGGTCGCCCTCGACTTCCTGAGCGAACCCGAGGTCGCCGCGGCGCTCCGGGAGCAGGCCGACGAGAAGCTTCTCGAGATCTTCTCGTGGCCCCAGGGCAAGTTCCGCTTCTTTCCGGGTCAGCAGCTGCGGCGCAGCACACGGATCGCCGTGGTCAGCCCGCCGGCCGAGCTGATCGCTCGGGGTGTGGCCGAGCGTATGTCGATCGAGGCGATCGACGCCTTCTGGAAGGCGCGACTCGGCGGCGTCCTGCTGCTCAACCCGGAGCCCTACGAACAGTTCGACCAGGTCGACGTCGGTCCGGGCGAGGCGGCGTGGCTCGAGTCGCTGGGCGCGGGCGCACCGGTCGCCTCCGTCGCGACGCTCGAAGAGAGCCAGCGACGCAGCGCCTACGCCTTCTTTCACTGCGGGCTGCTCTCGATCACCGAGCCCGAGGCGTACCAGCCGAACCACGAGCTCGAGGACCCCGAGACCGAGGTGGCCCCGACCCCCGCGCAGCGACGCGCCCTCGCCGAGGCCGCGCGCCGCGCCAACCAGCGTCTCGAGACCCTCGCCCGAGAGCTGCGCGCCACCAGCCCCTTCGAGCGGCTGGGCCTCGAGCCCAAGGCCTCGGCGTCGGAGATCGAAGCCCGCTGGCGCGACCTGGCCTGCGAGACGCATCCCGATCGCTTCGTGAAGTATCCGGTCGCGGTGCGCGAGCTGGCGCGCAAAGTCTTCCAGGGGCTCCAGAGCACCTACGAGTTGCTGAGCGACCCGGAACAGCTCGAGCGCTATCGCAAGGACCCGCTCCACGACGTCCACCAGGAAGAGGCCGCGGACGAGGTCCAGCGGGCACTCAAGGCGGAGCGCGTGTTCCAGGGCGGCGTCCACATGCTGAACCAGCACCGCTGGCAGCCCGCCTTCGACGCCTTCCGCGAGGCCGTCCAGCTCTACCCCGACGAGGGCGAGTACCAGAGCCACTTCGGCTGGACCTACTACCTCGTCCACGGGCAGACCGAACAGGCGCTGCGCAAGGCGTTGAAGCACACCCGCCAGGGCGCCAAGCTCGCGCCGCGCAACGCCAACACCTGGCTCCTCCTGGGGCGGGTCTACGCCGCGATGGAGCGCTTCTCCCAGGCCGAGCAGTCGCTGCTCCGTGCGCTCCAGTGCGACCCGAAGTGCACCGACGCGATGCGCGAGCTTCGCGTCCTGCAGGAACGCCGTCGCAGCGGACCGGTGCGCAGCCTGCTGAACCGACTGCGCAGCGCCTAGCGTTCGCCCCGCATCCGTGGGCGCCACGGCGTCGGGGCTCCCGCGCTCCGAAGTTCGGTAGCATCGCCGCCCCAAGGACCGGGGCGGGCATGCAGGACCTCTTCGATCTACACGACAAGGTGGCGGTGGTGACCGGCTCCACCAAGGGCATCGGCAAGGCGATGGCCGAAGGCCTCGCGGCGGCGGGCGCCACGGTGGTGATCTCGAGCCGCCGGGACGAGGCGTGTCAGCAGGTCGTCGCCGAGTTCAGCGAACGCGGCGAGCGCGCCGTCGCGATCCCCTGCAACGTCTCCCACCGCGATCAACTCGAGCACCTGGTCGACGAGACCCGTCGCCGCTGCGGCCCGATCGACATCCTGGTGTGCAACGCCGGGGTGAACCCCTTTCACGGCTCGAGTCTCGACATTCCCGATACGGCCTTCGAGAAGATTATGAAGGCCAACGTCCAAAGCCCCCATTGGCTCTGCCAATTGGTGATCCCCGAAATGCGAGAGCGCCGGGACGGCGCGATCATCATGGTCGCCTCGATCGGGGGCATCCGCGGGAGCACCAAGCTCGGGGGCTACGCCGCGTCGAAGGCCGCCCTGATGCAGCTCACCCGCAATCTCGCCACCGAGTTCGGCCCCGACAACATCCGGGTGAACTGTGTGGCCCCCGGTCTGGTGAAGACCGATTTCGCCCGTGTGCTCTGGGAAGACCCGGAGCTCTCGGCGACGCGAATCGCCGAGACGCCGCTGCGTCGCCTGGGGGAGAGCGTCGACTGCGCCGGCATCGCGGTCTATCTGGCCTCTCGCGCGGGCGCCTGGACGACGGGCCAGACCATCGCCGTCGACGGCGGCGTCACGATCGCCGGCAACTAACGGGGCGCCGCGTCCGCCACCGGCGGGCGCGCGGCCAGCCACTCGAGCAGTGTGCAGATCGCCTCGGGGCTCGCCAGCCGACGGGTGGCCCGCGTGCTGCTCGTCGCCCCGCCCACGCGGAAACTCATCCCCAGCCCCTGGAGCGATCGGAAGGCGTCCTCGTCGGTGCTGTCGTCGCCGGCGTAGATCACGCGCAGTCGCTGCGACCAGGCGGGTCCGTAGCGGGTGCGCAGGATGTGGAGGACGGCGTGGCCCTTGTCCCAGCCGATCGGCGGCCGCGCCTCGATCGCGCACAGCGCGGCCCGCACCTGGAAGCCCGCCTCGAGGATGCAGGCCTCGGCACGGGCCACCGCGTCGGGCCACTGGGGCTTCGCCACCCTCCGGTAGTGAAAGGTCAGGGAGGCGCCTTTCTCTTCGACCAGCGCCCCGCGCACCCGCAGCGCCCGCAGCGCCTTGGCGAGGCTCGCCGCCTCGTCCTGGAAGTGACGCACGTCGGTGTGGACGAAGTCGGGCACCCCGGGGCCCTGGATCTCGAGACCGTGGTTGCCGGCGTAGGTGATGCCGTCGACGGCGACGCGCGCGCCGATGTCGCCGATCCCCCGACCGCTCACGATCGTCACGTCGGTGTCGTCGCGCGCGGCGCAGCGGCGCAGGGCGTCCAAGGTGTCGGCGGGGATCGCCGCCTCGTCCGGGCGCTCGACGATCGGCGCCAGGGTGCCGTCGTAGTCGAGGAAGAGCGCCAGGTCGCGGGTGCGCAGGTAGTCGCCGAGCCAGGCGTCGAACTCCGCCTCGGTGGTCGGTCGGAAACGCTTGCGCGGCTCGAGGGCGGCGGAGAGGAAGCCGTCGAGCCACTGGTTGACGTTGCGGCGGCGCTCGCGCGCCTGGGGTGCCGCGATCCGGTCGCGGCGGTCTTCCTCGGGCATCGTCAGGGCCTGGTGGAGCCTCTCGGCGACGCTGTCGGTGTCGTAGGGGTTCACCTGGAGGGCCTCGCGCATGGTCTCCGCCGCTCCGGCGAGACGCGAGAGGACGAGCACGCCGGGCTCGTCCACCTGACAGGCGACGTACTCCTTGGCGACGAGGTTCATGCCGTCGCGCAACGGGGTGACCAGCGCCACGTCCGCGTCCCGATAGAGGGCGCTGAGCCGCTCCGGGGGCACCGAGCGGTAGAGGTAGCGGATCGGGGTCCAGGTACTGGTGCCAAAGCGGCCGTTGACCCGGCCGACGTGCTCGTCGATCGAACGCTTCTGCTCCTGGTAGGCCTGGACCTGGTCGCGGCTCGGGACCGCGAGCTGGATCAACACCACTCGTTCGCGGTGTTCGGGGTAGAGCTCGAGAAAGCGCTCGAAGGCGAGGATGCGTTCGGGGATCCCCTTGGTGTAGTCGAGACGGTCGACGCCGAGGATCACCCGCTCCGCCGGCGTCTTGCGTGGCGCCCCGTGGGCGAGCTTCTCGTAGGCGCCGTAGTCGATGCCCAGAGGAAAGGCGGCCACCCGGGTGGTGTGGTCGCCCAGCTCGACCTGGCCCACCCGGTGGTCGACCCGGGCGCCCAGCAGACGCTCGGCGGCGTCGAGGAAGTTGCGCACGTAGCCCGGGCTGTGGAAGCCCAGGAGGTCACAGGCCAGTACCCCCTCGAGCACCGCTCGCGACCACGGCAGCAGGCGGAACAGGTCGAAGGGCGGGAAGGGGATGTGGAGGAAGAAGGCGAGCCGCGCCGCCGGCACCCGCTCGCGCAGTGGCGCCGCGGTCCGCAGCAGGTGGTAGTCGTGGATCCACACGAGCTGGCCGCGCCGACACGCCTCCTCGGCGGCGTCGGCAAAGCGATGGTTCACCAGCTCGTAGCTCTCCCACTCGCGGCGGTCGAACACCGCACGCTCGGGGAGCGAGTGGAAGAGGGGCCAGAGCGTGCGGTTGGAGAAGCCGTGGTAGTAGCGCTTCACCTCGGTGGGACTCAGGGGCACGGGCACCAGCTCCACCGCGGGATCCACCGCCGGGAGCCGCTCCCCGGCCTTGAGCTGGGTGCCGGGCCAGCCGATCCAGGTGCCGCCCTGGCGGTGGAGCGCCGGGCGCAGCGCGCTCACGAGGCCGCCCGAGGACGCCTCGGCGCGCAGGGTGCCCCGTTCGCGCCGCAAGGTGATCGGCAAGCGGTTGCTCAGGACCACGAGCGTGTCGGCGGCGTCGCGCGGCATGCGGGCAGGGTACCCCGCTACGCCGCGGCGCGGTGTGCCGGATGCCGCGCGTCGAGGCGCTCGGTGGGCTGGCGCGGGTCCGCCGTGGTGCACCTCCGGCCGATCGCTACCGTTGGCCCCCGCGATGTCGAACCTCAACCTCGCGATCGTCGGAAACGGCACCTGGGGCGGGCTGCTCGACGCCGAGGGCCGTCTGGTCTGGGCGTGTCTGCCTCGTTTCGACAGCGACCCGATCTTTCCGGCCCTCCTCGACGCCGACGCGGCCGAGGAGGGGGTGTTCGCGATCGAGCTCGACCGCATGGTGCACAGCGAGCAGCGCTACGACGGCAACACCGCGATCGTCGTCACGGTCCTCGAGGACGACGCCGGCAACGCGCTCGAGATCCGCGACTTCGCGCCGCGCTTCGTGAACTTCCGGCGCATGTTCCGGCCGACCAGCCTGATCCGCAGGCTGCGCCCCGTGCGCGGCGCGCCCCGCATCCGCATCGTCGTGCGGCCGCGTTGCAGCTACGGCTCCGGACGCCCCGAGCTCACCCGGGGCAGCAACCATCTGCGCTTCGTGATGCCCGAGCTGACCCTGCGGCTCACCACCGACGCTCCGATCGCCTACGTCGCGGAGTCGGTGCCTTTCGTGCTCGAGCGACCGCTCCACCTGATGCTCGGCCCCGACGAGAGCCTCTCGGGGCCCCTCGAGGCCACCGCGCGCGATTTCTACGATCGCACCTACGAGTACTGGACCGAGTGGTCCCGGACCCTTTCGATTCCCTTCGAGTGGCAGGACGCGGTGATCCGCGCGGCGATCACCCTGAAGCTCTGTAGCTTCGAGGAGAGCGGCGCGGTGATCGCCGCGCTCACCACCTCGGTCCCCGAGGCGGCGGACAGCGGCCGCAACTGGGACTATCGCTACTGCTGGCTGCGCGACGCCTACTTCGTGATCCACGCCCTGAACCGACTGGGCGCCACCAACACCCTCGAGGGCTACCTCGGCTACCTGACCAACCTGGTCGCCGGGCTCGACGGCGCGCTCCAGCCCGTGTACGGCATCGCCCTCGAGGAGCAGCTCACCGAACGGGTGGTGGACGGCCTGGCCGGCTACCGCGGGATGGGCCCGGTACGCGCGGGAAACCAGGCCTTCGAGCACGTCCAGAACGACGTCTACGGCAGCGTGGTCCTCGCCGCGGCCCAGGCCTTCTTCGACCGTCGTCTGCGCAACCCCGGAGGCTCGGTGCTCTACGAGCGCCTCGTCCGGATCGGCGAGGCCGCCGTCGCGCGCTGGGACCAGCCCGACGCCGGTCTGTGGGAGCTGCGCACCCAGAGCGCGGTCCACACCTATTCGTCGGTGCTGTGCTGGGCGGCCTGTGACCGGCTGGCCAAGATCGCGACCCGGCTCGCCCGACGCACCGACGCCGCGGCGTGGGTGCGCCACGCCGAGACGATTCGCGGGGGCATCCTCGACGCCGCCTGGAGCGAGAAACGCTCGGCCTACACCGCCGCGTTCGGGGGCGAGGAGCTCGACGCCAGCATGTTGCTGCTCCACGAGCTCGGCTTTCTCGAGGCGGAACACCCGCGCTTCGTCGCCACCGTGCGCGCCATCGAGGAGGAGCTGCGCCGCGGCAACCTGATCTTTCGCTACGCCAACGAGGACGACTTCGGTCGGCCCGCGAACGCCTTCACCGTGTGCACCTTCTGGTACATCGACGCCCTCGCCGCCGTCGGCCGGGAGGGCGAGGCGCGCGAGCTCTTCCAGGAGATGCTCGGGCGGCGCAATCCCCTCGGTCTGCTCTCCGAGGACATCGACCCGCGCAGCGGCGAGCTCTGGGGCAACTTTCCCCAGACCTACTCGATGGTGGGACTCATCAACTCGGCGATGCGGCTCTCGATCCCGTGGGAGAGCGCGTTCTAGGCGCCGAAGGCGCGAGCGCGCGGACGGGAGACCCCGAACCGTCGGCGGGACGAGTGCTCGGCAATGGGTCGGGCCTGGTCTTGACGCTTCGACCCTTGGCCAGGCGTCAAGACCGGAGCCGACCAAGCCACGCCCACACCATCGTCCGGTCCGACGGAGTAGAGTGGATTCCAACAGGAGGACGACCATGGCGGGACGACTCGACGGCAAGGTCGCCATCGTGACCGGCGCCGGGCAGACCCCCGGTGACACCATCGGCAACGGCCGCGCGACGGCGCTGCTCTTCGCCCGGGAGGGGGCGCGGCTGCTCCTCGTCGACCGCAACCTGGAGTCCGCGAAAGAGACCCTGGGCATGATCCGCGAGGCCGGTGGGGAGGCCGAGGTGTTCGGCGCCGATGTCTCCCACGAGGACGAGTGTCAGGCGCTCTGCGCCGCGGCGACCCGCCACTTCGGACGTATCGACATCCTCCACAACAACGTCGGGATCGGGGCGGGTGACCGCGGCCCGGTCCACCTGAAGGAGGAGGTCTGGGACCGGCTCTTCGACGTGAACGCCAAGAGCATGTTCCTCACCGCGAAGTACACGCTCCCCGTGATGCGCGAACAGCGCGCCGGCTCGATCATCAATATCTCGTCGATCGCCTCGTTGTGCTCGGTGGGCATGCTGGCCTACAAGGCCTCGAAGGCCGCGGTGAATGCGCTCACCCATTCGATCGCCCTGGGCAACGCCAAGTACAACATCCGGGCCAACGCGATCCTGCCGGGGCTGATGGAGACCCCGATGGCGATCGAGGGCAACGTCCAGTCGCGCAAGATCGACAAGCAGACCGTCATCGAGGAGCGCGACGCCCAGGTGCCCCTCGGACGCAAGATGGGGAGCGCCTGGGACGTGGCGAACGCGGCGCTCTTCCTCGCGTCGGACGAGGCGCGCTTCATCACCGGGGTCCTGCTGCCGGTGGACGGCGGTCAATCGGCGCGAATCGGTTGAGGACCCGCCAGAGCGCGCGTAGCATAGGCACCCCTGCGAAGCGCGTCTGAGGAGCACCCGATGGCAAAACGAGTCGACTGGTACTACCACCGCAACGGTTGAACGAGCTGCACCCGAGCGTCCAAGTTCATGGACGCCAAAGGCGTGACGGTGAAGGAGAAGGCCTCGGCGAGCCAGAAGCTCGGCAAGAGCGACGCCCGGGCCCTGCTCAAGGACGCGAGCAAGCTCTACGTGGCGAAGGGCAAGAAGCTCTCCGAGTTCTCGGTGGCGAGCAAGATCCCGAGCGAGGCGGTGGACGCGATGCTCGGACCCACGGGGAACCTGCGCGCGCCCTGTCTGCGGCTCGGCAAGACGATCGTCGTGGGCTTCAACGAGGAGCTCTACGGAGAGCGCCTGGGCTAGCGAGAAGCCCCCGCCACCCGCGTCTTCGACGCGCCACGGCTGTCGGAGCCTCGCGCGCAGGGATCGCGCCGGTGTCACGGTTGCCGGTGTCACGTAGGATGGGCCGAAGGCCACCTACCGGCATGGCGCCGTCTCCTCCGAATCGACCCGTCTTGCCGCCGTGGCCGCAGCGTCTGGCCCTCGGCGCCGTGTACGGCGCGCTGCTCGCGTGTTGCGTGGTCCTCGCGTCGCGCTGGTGGGCCACCTAGGCGCCGACCCGTCGCGGGAGCCCGGACCGGGCGTCGATCAGTGGGCCAGCATGGCGGGTCCGCCGCCGTGCTGGTTGCGCATCACCGCCCAGGCCGCCATCACACGCACCGCGTTGCTTCCCCCGTCGAGGTTGGCCTCGGCGAGGGGGAGCTCCTCCGAGCGGCCTCGCCACCCCACCGCCCACAGGCTCTGGAGCTTCAAGAGCTCATCCTGCTCGCTCGCCAGGGCGCGCTGGAGCGCTGCCTGGGCGTCGGCTTCGGGGTTCCAACCGATCGCTTCGAGCACGCGACCGGCGGCGTAGAGGTCGATCGTCGACCAGTCTCCCGCGCGTTCCGCGATCGCGTGGAGCGCCTCGGGCGAGGCGCGACGCATGGCGCCGGCGGCGAGGGAGGCGATCCGCGGATCGGGCTGGGTCAGCGCCGCGTAGAGCTGCTCGGTGGCTTTGGCTTCGCCGAGATTCGAGAGGCTGGCCCAGGCCGCGATGCGCACTCCGATCTCCTGGTCCTCGGTGAGACCCTGGAGGGCGACCCGCGAGTCGTCGGATTCGATGAACCCCAGACTCGCGGCGGCGATCTCCCGCTCGAAGACCGTGCCACCCAGCAACCGTTCGACGAACCCGTAGGCCTGGTCCGAGCCGAGAGCCGCGGCGGCGTAGACGGCGTAGCCGCGGACGTGTTCTTCCCGGGCGGTCTCCGCCGCCTGGAGGACCGCGGGGATCAGCTCGGCGTCGCCGCTCAGCGCCGCCGCGTCGAAAGCCGCCACCCGGGTCGAGTCGGAGGAGCGCTCGAGGGCCTGGAGGACGAAACGGCGGGCGTCGCGCCGCGGCGCCCAGCGAAGCGCCTGGAGCACCGAGTCGAGGTTGCCGTCCTCCTGGTCGGCGTAGGTGGCGATCCGCTCGATCGCCTCGTCTCCGGGGACGTTCAGCAGGGCGCCAATCGCGGCTTGCTGGGCGAGCTTGGCGCCACTCGTGAGGGCGTCGACGATCACTTCGTTGGCTTCGTCGGAGCCGCTACTCATCAGCACGCCGGCGGCGGCGATGCGGTCGAAGGAGTCGACCCCGTCCAGCGCGAGGACGTCCCGCGCGGTGTCGGCCGCCCGCTCCGTGCGGCGCTCCGAGGGGTTCTTGCACGCCGCCAGGGGCACGAGCAGGGACGAGACGAGAAGGACCGGCAGAAGCTTCCTCATGGCGCGGAGAGTACCGGACCCGTAGGGCCCGGCTCACCGCGGGCACTCGATCGCGGGTTCGAGGATCCGTCCCGGGGGGCCTACACTTCGAGCCCATGCGAATCCGCGGTCTCCAGCCCCGATACGTCGAGCACGCCCGCGCGCTCGCCCCGTTGATCCGAGAGCACGCCGATCGCGCCCAGGAGGCGCGGCGGCTCTCGGACGTCGTCGCCAAGGCCATGGCGGAGCACGGCCTCTACCGGGTCGGGGCGCCCGCCGCCCTGGGCGGCGCCGACGCCGATCCGGCCACCCAGATCGAGGTGATCGAAGCGGTCGGCACCGCAGACGGGAGCACGGCCTGGAACCTGATGATCGGCATCGAGGCCTTCGGGCAGGTCGCGCCGTTCCTGGGCCCCGGGACCCGGGGGATCTTCGACGACCCGATGGTGATCTTCTGTGCGGCGACCTCGGCGATGGGCCGGGCGGACAGGGTCGACGGCGGCTACCGGGTGAACGGCCAGTGGCAGTTCGTGAGCGGCTGTCACAACGCGAGCCTCTTCGCGGGCACCGTCGCGCGTTTCGAGGAGGGGGTGCAGATCGACAGCCCGCCCGCCTTTGCGGTCGCGCTGCAGGACGAGTACGAGATCCTCGACACCTGGCACGTGAGCGGGATGCGCGGTTCGGGCTCCCACGACCTGCGGGTCGTGGACCTCCTGCTCCCCGAGGATCGGGTGGTGGTCCCGGCGCAGATCGAGCTGCCCCGGGATACGCCGCTGGCGCGCATCCCCCTGGGTGTGAAGCTCTCGTACAACAAGGTGGGGGTCTGTCTCGGCGTCGCCCGGGCTGGCCTCGAGACCTTCGTCGAGCTCGCCACCGACAAACGGCCGCGCTTCGGGCGGAATCTCCTCTGCGAACGACCCTACGCCCAGCGCGCCATCGCCGAGGCGGAGGTGCGGCTGCGCGCGGCGCGCGCCCTCGTCTTCGAGCTGGTCGAGGAGCTGTGGGAGACGGTGGTGGCCGGTGACCGTCTCGAGGACCGCTGGCGGGCCGTCTTCCAGATCGCCTGCTCGGATGCGGCGCGCGCCTGTGTCGACGCGGTCGACACCGTGGCGGAAGCGGCGGGGACCACCCCGAACCGCCTCGATCACGCGCTGGAACGCATCGTCCGCGACGTGCGGGTGGTGCGCCAGCACATCACGGTGGCGCCCCACCACATCGAAGACGGCGGACGGATGCTTCTCGGGCTCCCCGCCCAGGGGATGATGCTCGATCCGACCTTCCTCGAGAAGCGCCCCGACCAGCGCGCCCACCCGGTCCAGAACGACGCCGCGAGTCCGAGCCGCTGAACCCCGTCGCGCGCTACGCCAAGTCGGTGCTGCGGGGCCGCCGGGAGCGTCTCGAGCGCGCCCCGGCGGAGGTGGTGATCGTCTCGTTCCCCAAGAGCGGGCGCACCTGGCTGCGTCTCCTCCTGGGCAAGGTGCTCTGCGATCACTACGGGCTTCCCGAGACGGAGCTGCTCGATACCTTCGCGCTGAGCCAGCGCGCCGGACTGCGCGCCACGATGTTCTCCCACGACGGCGCCAGCAACACCGAGGCGCGCCACCTGCGACGGCTGCGCCGCGACAAACGCGAGTACGCCGGCAAACGCGTGGTGTTCCTGCGACGCGACCCCCGCGACGTCGCGGTCTCGTGCTTCTTCCAGGCGAGTCGTCGCCGCGATCTCTTCGACGGAACGCTCTCCGAGTTCCTGCGCGATCCCCACTACGGCATCGACAAGATCCTCCGCTACTACGATCTGTGGTACGCGGCGCGCGAGGTGCCGCGGGAGTTCGCCCTCGTCTCCTACGAGGCGCTCCACAGCAGGCCGGTGGCGGCGTTGCGCACCGTGCTCGGTGTGATGGGAGCGAGCGACCTACCCGAGACGCGGCTCGAAGAGGCCGTGGCCTTCGGTCGCTTCGAGAACATGCGGCGCATGGAGCGGGACGGGCGCTTCGAGAGCAGCCGCATGCAACCCGGGGATGTCGCCGACCCCGAGTCGTTCAAGGTCCGCAAGGGGGAGGTCGGGGGGCACCGCGACTATCTCGAGGCCGCCGACCAGGCCTACGTCGACGCCCGTCTCGCCGCGACGCGCTGCGCGCTCCTCGACCTCGAGGGCTAGCGTCGGAGGGGCTGCGAGCTGGGGTACCCTCCCCGGATGGACTTCCTCCCCCTCCCCGATCTGATCCGTCGTCCCGGTCTTCGCATCGTCATCGTCCAGGGGATGCCGAGCCCGTGGTCGCAGGCCGCCCGGGCGATCTTCGAGTACAAGGGGCTCGACTACGCGACCGGGGCCTACGTGCCCGGGGTCCACCACGACGAGCTCGTCGACTGGTCGGGGCAGAACAGCGCCCCGGTCGTCGCCCACGACGACGAGCCGCCGATCCACCGAGCGATGGACATCCTGCTCCTCGCCGAGCGTCTGGCGCCCAAGCCGGCGCTCCTTCCCGAAGACCCCGAGGAGCGCATCCGGGTCGTAGGGCTGAGTCACGAGGTGATGGGCGACTTCGGCATCGGATGGTGGGGGCGTATCGCGATGTTCCAGCCCGCCGTCGCCAGCGGACAGGCGCCAGAGCCGGTGGTGCGCAACGCCGAGCGCTGGGGCTACAGCGAAGAGCGCGCCGCCCGCGCCCCCCGCGAGGTGGCCACCCGCATCGCCGTCCTCGCCGAGCAGGCCCGGGCGAGCCGCGCGCGGGGTAGCGACTTCCTGGTCGGGGATTCGCTGAGCGCCCTCGACCTCTACTGGGCGGCGATGTCGGTGCTGGTGGCCCCCCTTCCCGAGGAGACGATGCCGACCCTGCCGGGCTACCGGGGGGCCTTCGAAATCGTCGGGGCGCTCCCCGAGGTCGCCGAGGCGATGGATCCGGTGCTGATCGAGCAGCGGGACACGATCGTCGATCGCTACTACCGAACGCCCTTCGACTACGGCCCCTAGACCGCTGCGTCCTCCAGCCGCCGCAGCCGGTAGCCGACGCGGGGGAAGTGCACGGCCACCTCGCCCACGCGTTCGTGGCGGTGCAGCACGCTGAGGCGCTCCGCGTCGACGCCGCGCAGCGTCCCGGTCGCGGGGGCGGAGTGGTCGTCGGTCGGTGCGACGCTCACCGCGTCGCCGACACGGAGCTTCGCCGCGAGGGCATCGGTCGTCTGCGCGGAGGGGTCGAGGGGAGCGGGCGCCGCCGCGCGCGCCCGGTCGATCGCACCCTGAGACGAGAGGGGGAGGGGCGCGCCGTTGCCCACCCCCGCGACCCGCTCCATCCAGTCGCGCAGCGCCGGGTAGGGCGCCAGCAGGTCCGGGTCGCCGCCCAGCACCCGGTAGAGAAAGAAGGGGTGGTACACGACGAAGTCGGCGAGTCCGGGCTCTTCGCCGAGGAGGAAGCGGCTCGCGCCCACCAGCGCGTCCACCCAGACGAGCTGGGGGCGGAGCTGGTCGAGGTTGCGCAGCGCGGCGCGCTCCACCTGGGCGAGGCTCGGCGGAGGCTTGCCGTGCAGGAGCGCGCGGTCGCGGTGAAACGCCGGCGGAAAGCGCTCGGCGTTGGTGCCGGTGACGTAGAGGGCCAGGGGCCAGAGCAGGGTGGCCTCGGCCCAGGGCGAGAGCGCCTCGCTGAG
>JANQRO010000005.1 GCA_028284525.1 Myxococcota bacterium
CGGGGCTCCGCGGGCCCGCTCCAGTGCAACTCCTTCAAGCCCACGAGCAACCCCCACAGCGCGCCGATCTCCGTGACGGTGCCGAACTTCGACGCCGTGCCGCCCGCCACGCTGCGCGCCAATCGCGAGGCGCTCCTCCAGGAGATCGCCGTGGCGAAGACCTTCTTCCGCGAGCTCGCGGACTAGACGGGGAGCGGGCCCCCCGCGCCCGCTCAGGCCCGGGCGATGAAGAAGGTGTTGGCCCGGTCCTCGCGGACGCCGGTGACCTCGATGTCGTGGAAGCCCGCGGTCTCGAGGTACTCCACGGCCGTCTGCTGGCCCCAGGCGGCCCCCAGCCCCTCGCCGCCGTAGGCGAGGGAGACCTGCATACAGTGCATGGTCGAGATCGTGTAGATGAAGGGCGCCATCGGCTCGTCGAGCATCTCGGCGAGGTCGCTCGAGGCCTTGGGCTCGACACAGAGGTAGACACCCCCGGGCCGCAGCATGCCGTGGATGGCGGCGAGGACCTTCGCGGGATGCGCCTGGTCGTGGATCGCGTCGAAGCTCGTCACATAGTCGAAGGATTGCGGGTGCTCGAGGGCCGCGGCGTCCGCCTCTTCGAAGTGGACGTTCGAGAGCCCGGCGTCCGCCGCCCGTTGCCGCGCCGTCGCGATCGCGTCTTCCGAGAAGTCGAAGCCGGTGAACCGGCTCTTGGGGAACGCCTTCCCCAAGAGACACAGGGCCAGGCCGCTCCCGCACCCGACATCGGCGAGATCGATCCCCTCCTGGAAGCGCTCGGTGCCACCGGGGAGCATGGGCACGACCACGTCGACCAGGGTGCGCTCCTGCCGGTCCCCCGACGACTGCGCCATCACCGCCTGGAACTTCGGGTACTTGTCGTAGGGGACGCCGCTCCCGTCGGTGAACGACTCGGCCACGTCGTCCTCGACGGCGCCAAAGAGCCCGAGGTACTGGGCCTGCACCGCGAGGTTGAGGGGCCCGGCGCGACGGGTCAGCAGACCGGCGTGCTCGGCCGGGAGAAGGAAGGTGCCGCGGGCGGGGTCGTGCTCGACGATGCCCGCGCAAGCGACGGCGGAGAGCCACTCGCGCACCGGCCGCGGGTGGAGCCCCGCGCGTTTGGCGATCCCCTCCACCGTGTCCGGGGGCGCGCCGTCCATGGCATCGAAGAGGCCGGTCTTGTGGCCCACGCTGACCATCACGGCCATCGCGCCCGAGTTGAGGATGTCCACCATCTGCTGGGTGAACGCTTTGGCCCGGCCCTTGTCGAACTCGGTGGCCGCGCTGTCGGAGTGATCGCTTGCAGTCGCCATGGGCGGACCATACCGCAGCGCCCCCGGCCACTTCACCGCGCCGTCCGGGCGGGGACGCCCGGACGGCGCCCCTTCCAGCGACCGACCTGGCCGGTGCTGCAGACGGCCAGGAGGAGACCCCCGCGGCCGCTCCCCCAATGGAATAGGATCGGCTCGTCGGCGGGGCGGAGCCTCGCGGGGCGAGGGGAGGGCGACGATGGCCGACGAGATTCGTTACGAGACCCGAGGACGGGTGGCGGTGGTGACGATCGACCGGCCCGCGGCGCGCAACGCGATCAACGCCGGGGTCCGCGAGGGGCTGCGGGAGGCGTGGCGGCGCTTCGCCGAGGACGACGCGGCGCGGGTGGCGATCCTCACCGGGTCCGGCGACCGGGCCTTCTGTGCGGGGGCGGATCTCAAGGAGATGTCGTCGGAGCGCCTCGGGGTGCTGCCGCGCCACTTCATGCCCACGGTCAGCCCGACGGAGAAGCCGTTGATCGCGGCGGTGAACGGCGCGGCCTACGCGGGGGGCTGGGCGCTGGTCCAGATGTGCGACCTGGTCGTGGCCGCGGAGAGCGCCCGCTTCGCGATCACCGAGGCCAGGGTCGGTCGCGGGATGCCGTGGGCGGTGCCGCTCACCCACATGATTCCCCAGAAGGTGTTTCTCGAGATCCTGATGACGGGCGAGCCGATCAGCGCCCAGCGCGCCTACGAGATCGGGTTCGTGAACCACGTGGTGCCGGCAGAGCAGGTGATGCCCAAGGCCATGGCCCTCGCCGAGACGATCGCCGACAACGCACCCCTCACCGTCGCCGCCGCCAAGGAGATGGTCTACATGGCGACGGACACGGGGCGCCGGGCCGGGCTCGAGGCGGCGCACCACCTCTTCCACCGGGTGTACGCCAGCGAGGACGCCCAAGAGGGACCGCGCGCGTTCGCGGAGAAGCGCAAGCCCCGGTGGACGGGTCGCTAGCAGGGCGTCGAGGCGGGGCTCGCTCAGCCCGCGACGTGCTCGCGCAGGGTGGTCCCCCGGTAGCCGTCGCGGTAGATGCCACGGCGACGCAGCTCGGGGACGAGTCGGTCGACGAGGTCGCGGTAGTAGTCGGGCGCGTAGTAGAGCGGCGAGATCTGGAAGCCGTTGCCGCCACCCTCCTCGAGGAGGTGCACCATGGCGTCCACGACCTGGGACGCAGTGCCGACGAGCGGATTCTTCTCGCTCCCGGTGAGGTAGGTCTTGGCGATCTCGCGGAGCGTCGTGTCCGGGTTGCGCTTCTGGTACATCTCGAAGAGCCCCCGGGTTCCGGGCACCACGAGGTCGGCGACGGGACGATCGAGGTCGAGGGCCGAACAGTCGACGTTCCAGTGCATCGACATCTGGGCGAGGGACGCCTCCAGAGGGATCCGCTCGCGGATCTCGGCGTAGCGGTCGCGGGCCTCGGATGCGCTCTCGGCCACGAGGGGCTGACCCGCCCAGTAGATCGGAACTCGCGCCGGATCCTTTCCTGCGCGCTCGAAGCGCGCGCCGAGGTCGTCGACGAAGGCGCGCATCTGGGCCGTCCCGCGGGCGGCGCTGAAGACGGCCTCGGCGTGACGCGCGGCGAAGCTCTTGCCCCGTTCCGACTGTCCCGCCTGGAACAGCAAGGGGCGTCGCCCGGGCGAGGGTGCGACGGTGAAGGGCCCCCGGACCCGATACCACTTCCCCTCGAAGTCGAGCCGATGGACCTTGTCGGGGTCGGCGAAGACCTGCCCCTCCATGTCCATCACCAGGGCGTCGTCTTCCCAGCTGTTCCAGAGCGCGTGACACACCTCCATGTACTCGTCGGCCAGGTCGTAGCGCCGGTCGTGCTCGGGGATCGTGTCGAGTCCGAAGTTCTGGGCCTCGGAGTCGGAGGTGGAGGACACGATGTTCCAGCCGATGCGTCCCCGGGTGAGGTGGTCGAGGGTGGCCAGGGTGCGCGCCAGCAGGAAGGGGGGGTAGAAGGTGGTGGACATCGTCACCGCGAATCCCAGACGCTTCACGATCCCAGAGAGGTAGGTGACGAGCGCCACCGGGTCGTGGCTCGGGAACTGGATCGCGTAGCGGACCTGGTCGCGGGTGGCCCCGCCGTGGAGACCATCGGCGAAGAAGAGCATGTCGAAGCCGCCGCGTTCGAGGGTGCGGGCGACGCGCTCCCAGTACTCGGGCTCGCACCAGAGGTGCGAGATCTTCTCCCGGGGATAGATCCAGGAGAGGGGAGTGTGGGGCGCCGGCGCGAAGAGCGAGAAGGCCGAGAGGTGGACGAGACGGTCCATGGCGAACCGCCAGTGTGCCTGTGCCCGCCGCGGGGCGCCACGCGACGCCGCGATGCCTCGACGCCCGATCGGGGCACGTCGGCTCAGCCCGCTCCGCGCACCGCGTCGACGATGTCGGGGAGGCCGCAGTGGGCGGTGAGGCCGCCGTCGGCGGCGACGGCGGCGCCGGTGACGAAGGAGGCGTCGTCGCTCGCGAGGAAGACGATCACCGCGGCGATCTCCTCGGGTCGGCCGACCCGGCCCACGGGGTGCGCCCGGCGGTAGGGCGCGAGAAAGGCCTCCTCGCGGCCCTTGGCGAGGAGCTCCGCCAGGCGGGTGTCGATCGTGCCGGGGCACACGCAGTTCACCCGGATGCCGTGGGCGGCATTCTCCAAGGCGGCGGCGCGGGTGAGGTTCACGACGCCGGCCTTGGCGGCGTTGTAGGCGCTCATGTTGTAGTCGCCGCCGAGCCCGCACACCGAGGCGGTGTTCACGATGACGCCACCGCCCTGGTCGCGCATCTGCGGGACCGCCCACTTGATCCCGTAGAAGGTGCCCGAGAGGGTGACGTCGATCGTCTCGTGCCAGCGCTCGACACTCATCTCGTGCAGCGCGCCGGGTCGCGCCATGCCGGCGTTGTTCACCAGCACGTCGACGCGTCCCCAGCGCTCGGCGGCGCCGCGGATCAGGCCCTCGACCTCGTCGGGCCGGCTGACGTCCACCTGGGACACGAAGCCCCCCGTCGCCGCGCCGTCGATCTCCTCGAAGACGGCTTCGGCGCGGCGGAGGTTGCGGTCGCTCACGGCCACGGACGCGCCCTCCGCGGTGAAGCGTCGCGCGGTGGCGGCACCGATCCCGGCGCCCGCCGCGGTGATGACGACGCGTCGTCCTTCGAATCGACCACTCATGGGGGATGCCTCCGGCGGGGTCGTCGCGGTCAGCGCGCGGCGAACCAGGAGAAGAACTCGTCGAGGTGGGCGCGGCGGTCGGGGGGGAGGTAGCCGAAGTTGATGCCGCGGTCGGTGAACTCCCAGTACTGGGCGTGGACTTCGCTGCGCAGCTTCTCGCGCACGGCGGCGATACGCTCGGGGCGCTCGTGCTCCATGTCGGCGAAGATGCGCCGCGCGGGGACCTCCTCCCCGCGTTCGAGAAAGAAGGTGGCGAGCTGCACCTGGGCGCGTCGTACCTCGCGCAGACGCTCCTCCTGCTCGGGGGTCTCGCTCTCGCGGTCGACCTCGAGAAAGAGCGTGAGCAGCGGGTCGGCCTCGGGGTGGCCGGCCTCGACGGCGTACTCGACCACGAGGGTGAGGTCGTAGGCGACCACTTCGAGCAGAAAGGGGAGTCCCTGGGTGTACCCCAACTGGCCGTAGAAGCGGAAGTGGCCCGCGACCTCGAGGGCCAGGTCGCCGCGCCCACCGGCGAGGAGCCCCTCGCAGAGGATCCGGTACTGCTGGAGCACGTAGTAGGCCGAGCGCTGGTCGCCGGCGTTGATCGCCGCGCGGAGATAGCTGTTGAAGAAGCGGATGCAGAGCTCGGAGAGCGCCGGGTGCTCGCGGACCGCTTCGATCCCCACCTGTCGCGTGTCGAGGGCTACGAGGTTCGAGATGTCGCGCGCATTGCCCAGGCTCTCGGTGAAGATCGCGAGGTACTGGCGGAGGATCTTGGTTTCGAGCCAGGTCTTGTCTTCCACCACACCGGCCATCGCCACCCGGTCCATCGAGACGAAGTCGGGGTCGCGGGCGAGGTCGCCGTCGACCCGGAACCACGACTCGGGGAGCTCCGTGCGACGCGGCTGGTAGTCCCGAAGCACCCCGGCGAGGGCGTCCACCGCGGCCATCGAGATGCTGCGGTCGCTGTGCTGGCGGGCGCCGTGGGCGACGTCCTGGAGCTCGTCGACCGCCCCGATCACGTTGCGTCGCGCGCGCCGGGCCCGGCCGCCCCGGGCGCCGCGCACCGAGCGGTCGGCGTGACGACGGATCCGCGCGATCACGTGCACCGGCGCCACGAAATCGAAGACGAAGGCGAAGTAGGGAATGATGAGCAGCAGACACACCGTCACCATCGCCATGCAGAGCACGAGCCCGGCGTGGGGGAGGAGCGCCTCGGCCGGGCTCGTCGTGCCCGGTGTGGTCGAGACCCACACACAGAGGATCGTGGTGAGGACGAAGAAGCCGAGTACCAGCCCGTTGATCGGCTCGCGGACGAAGAGCTGGGTGATGCGGTGGGTGTAGCGGGTGGCCGCGAGCTCGACGACGATCGCCACCACCGTGATGGCGACGGCGAGCACCCCGGCCACCACCTCGGCGGCGCTGGCGACGTGCCCCGTCGCCGTGGGCCCGTCCAGGGCGCGCAGCCACGCGAGCGGACTCCGGACCCCCTCGTCCGCCGCCGCGAGCCAGCCCCCGACCGAAAAGAGCAGCCCCGCCAGCACCAGCAGCCCGAAGAACGCGACCGCCGATCCCCAGACCAGGCGATGGTGCGATTCCCGATGCGCCTCGCTCACCCCGGTGTGGTCTCCCCGCACGCCCCCGAGACCCCTCGTCCTGCTCCGGACGGTCGCGTCGTCGACACGCTAGCAGGCGCCCCCACACTCGTGTCCTACGCGTCGGCGCGCTCCGGCTCGGCGCACGCCAGCCGCCAGACGCGGTAGTCGAGGTAGGCGAACGCGATCGTCGCGACGCCGATGCCGAGGGCGAGGACCAGCTGGCCGGGCGGCGCCCACGCGCCGCCGCCGACGGCTGCGAGGAGCGTGCACACCAGCCCGATGGCTCCCACCGCGGCGCCGGCGACGCCGTGGCGACGGCGTACGGACCCGCTGTGGCCGTTGACGCGAAGCCCGCGCTGACCGTTCAGGAGGTAGACGAAGCTCGTCGCCAGGCCGAAGACGCCGAGGCTCAGCAGCCAGTGGCCGAAATCGTTGGCGATCGACCGGGTGACGATGTGGAACACGATCAGCAGGGCGATCATGCTGAAGCCGTCGGAGAAGCCGAAGGGCCACGGGATCGTCGTCACCCAGCGCGCCGACACCCACCACAGCAGGCTGGCGATCAAGAGGACGACACCCACCTGGGCGAAGAGGACCGCGCGCGCGGCCCCCACCCCCAGGCTCTCCAGCTCGCCGAGACGCCCGAGCAGACCCTCGATGGCGAGGGCGATCACGATGCTCACGAGGGTGATGTAGAGCGCGGGAAACTGTCGACGCAGCTTGGCCTCGGCGCTCTCGGGTTGGGTGTCGCGCACGGGCCCTCCTCCGCGTCGCTCGCGGCACGGACGCCGCCGACGCTGTGCGGGACGACCCTATCGGCGGTCGCCGAGGCGGGCCACTCGAAAGCCGGGCGCGCCGAGGCGGTCGCCCACCGGTACCCTCCCGACCGGGAGGACCGACGATGATCGAGCGACGAGGGCGACGCAGGACCGCAGTGGGGATCGGGTTGGCGGTCGCGCTGCTGGGGGGACCCGTGTGGGCCGCGGAGATCGACGACGCGGGGGTGCGCGCCTACTACGACGCGTGGAGCCGCGGCGATGTCGACGCGATCATGGGCTACTTCAGCGACGACATCGTCTACGCGGACGTCGCCACCGGTGCCCACGAGCGCGGGACCGAGGCGGTGCGGGCCTTCGCCCAGAAGTTCGTCGACGGCAACCCGGGGGTGACCCTGGAGGTGGCGAGCGTGACGATCGGTCCGAAGAGCGCCGCCGTGGAGTGGGTGATGAAGGGCGGCAGCGGCGACGAGGCCTGGAGCGTGCCGGGGGTGTGTGTTCGAGCTCCGCGACGGACGCTTCACCCGCGCGACCGACTACTGGAACAAGGAGTAGGGGAGCGCCCTCTCCTCGAAGCGCTCGCGTCGTCTCAGGAGGCCTCCGCGGGCGCCTCGCACGACGCGCCCTCCGTCAGGACGCGATGCCGCGCGACGAGGAGCTCCTTGCGTCGCGTGGCGCTCTCCTTGGCGAACATCGCGTGGTCGCCCAGCAGGTAGAGGTACACGACCCGGGCCCGCGCCTCGGAGTCGTCCTCCGAGAAGCCCATCTCCCGGAAGAGGCCCGTGACGAAGGCCAGCCGGTCGCGATCGGCGCGGCGCACCGCCGCCGCAGCCTTGCGGTCGTGGCGAGCCCAGGAGCGGATCGCCGATTCGAAGCGCCCCTCGCGTCGCTGGAGCACGGCCTCCATCAGGGCGAGAAGCCGGGCGCGCGCGTCGCCCTCGGCGTCGGTGGCGCGGGCCAGGACGGCTTCGGTGTGGCGTCGCTCCCAGAACTCGATTAGGGCCTCCAGCAGGTCCTCGCGGTTCTTGAAGTGCCAGTAGAAGCTCCCCCGGGTCACCCCGAGACGCTCGGCGAGGGGCAGCACCTTCACCGCGTCGACGCCCCCTTCGTCCAGTGCCCGGAGCGCCGCGTCGAGCCAGGAGGTGCGCGAGAGGCTCTTCGATTCCATACATCTATGTATTGACAAAGATCCACACGGCTGTCAACGTTCCCATACATCAGTGTATGGATGGTACGGGTCGGGGAGTGGCGGTCGTCGCCGGGCTCCCCTCGAGTCCCGCCCGCGAGGCGGGTGCGACGCGGTCGATCACACGCAGGTCCGAGCGGGTCGGACGACGTTGTCGGTGACCGATTTCATCGGCCCGCGCCTGGGACCGGGGCGATGCCCAGGACGAGAGAATTCGCGAGTTCGAGAAGGAACGGGGTGGTCACGATGGGTCGATGGGGATGGGTGTGTGGGCTGGCGACGATCGTCGCCAGCGCGGCGTGGGCGGAGACGGCGTTCCTCGCGTCGTCCAAGATGAGCGAGGCGCACCGGGACGCGGTCTCGGTGAGCGGCGTGGTGCTGATCGAATCGGTGGCGGACGCCCGCGCGGATGTGCGGGCCCGCGACCTGCGGCGGGCGCGACGCGAGCTGCGTCAGGCCCAGCGTCTCTGCCACCACATCGCGCAGGAGAGCGCGCCGCTCCAGCTGCAGCACGGGATCGCCGAGCTGCGCGACGATCTGCGCGGCGGCGCGGTGTCACCGGGCCGGATCACCCCGATCTACCAACACCTGGACCGCTACCGCCTCGTGACCGACGCGAGCGCGGTGCGGGCACACGTCGACCGAGCGCGGGCGGGGCTCGAGGGCGGAAGCGTCGAGGTGGCGGTGACCCACCTCGAGCAGGCGATCGAGGTGATCGCCTACTTCGAGGTCGACCTCCCGATCGACGAGACCTGTCGGCTTCTGGTCGTCGCGGGGGACGACCTGGGCCGCGGCGATGCCCAGATGGCCGACACGCGTCTCCGCAAGATCCAGGGCAGCCTGCAGACCGTGGCCGCCATCGCTTCCCTCGAGGTGGACGAGGCCGAGTTCCTGCACGTCGATGTCGACGTGGCCGCGCCGGGCGACTAGCTCCCTGCGGGCCGGTGCGCGCGAGCGGCGCGCCCGACCGCGAAACCGGTCGGGGCCCTTCCGCGCGCAGGGGCCTCAGCGAATCTTTTCGCCCAGCGGCACCATGAGATGGGCGTAGGGCGTGCCCTTCCACATGACGTAGGGGCCGCCGGCGTGGGGGTCCGTCGGGAAGACGTCGAGCATCGCGGCGTCGGGCACGACGATCATCAGGTGCGGCCCCTCCTGGACCCAGACGTGCCCGTTGCTCGGGTCCGTCGCGTAGGGGTCGCTGTTGCTCACGTAGGCGTCGCCCTGGAGCATGTACGAGATGCTCATCCGCTCGGCCTGGAAAGGCTCCTTGGCGCCCACGGCCTTCATCAACGCGTTCCACACCGCGTCGTTGCACATCGGATAGGGCTGCCCGGGGAGGACGTCGGGCATACAGGTCCACGCGTTGGTCCCCTCGCGGAGGACGTCGCCCCCGTCGGCGATCGTCGCGTCGGCACTGATCGAGCGCGGTGCGGCGCTCTCCGCGCGGTCGATCCGGTCCTGTGCGCTCTCCTTTCCCGCCCCCGCTACGGAGCTCGCCATCCACACCAGCGCGAGGGTGGTCGCCAGCGCATACGCCCGAAGCCAAACCATGGTGTCTCCTTCTCGGATCTGTAGTCTCCCTGGGACACGGCCACGCTAACGCTTCGCACCGCACGCCTCATCGCGGAGCCGGTGGAGGACCAGCCGATCGGTGGGGAAGGCGAGGGGCTCGGGCAGCGCGTCTAAGGCGAAGTAGTCGACGACGTCGACGTCGTCCCCGGCACACAACGCCCCGCCCACCGCGTCGCCGCGGAACCAGATCCCCACCGAATGCATCGCGGGGGCGTGGAAGTTGGAGTGCACGGTGTAGACCTCGCCCAGCTCGACCACGAGGCCGGTCTCCTCGAGGAACTCGCGACGGGCCGCCTCCCGGACGTCCTCGTCGTACTCCACGTAGCCACAGGGGATACACCAGGCGCCCTCGTAGACCCCGCCCACCCGCCGGCCGAGCAACACGCGTCCCTCGCGCTCGACGATCACGGCGACACCGACGACGGGGTTCTGCCAGAAGACGAAGCCGCAGCCCGGGCACACCATCCGCTCGAGCCCGCCGATCTCGCGCGTCGAGAAGGGTGTCGCGCAGTGCGGGCAGTAGCGAAAGCTCCGCGGCATCGGGCTGCGGGGTGGGGGCCTAGAAGGAGAGGGGGCGCACCGGGTCGCTCCCGTCCCAGCCCTTCGCCGCCTCTTCGACCCGGAGAAAGAGGTCTTTGAACACCGGGTGGTTGTCCCAGAGCTCGATGAAGTGGCCGACGGTCGCCACGGTGTCGAAGTAGACGAGGGGGGCGCCGCCGACGCTGCACTCGAAGGCGGCTTCGTGTCCCAGCGCTCGGTACTCGGCGCAGGTCGCGGCGTAGTCGACGGGCATCATTCCGAAGTGGTGGACACCGACCCGCCCCGCGTCCAGAAACTCCTTGTAGACCGAGGGTCCGTCGTCGTGCTGGACGATCAGCTCGATCTGCAGGTCGCCGCTGTTGCCGATCGCGATGCCGACGTCGGTATTCGCGGGCTCGCCGCGGTAGCGTTGGTTCTCGAGCGCGGCGTGCTCGATCAGGAAGAAGGGGCCGACGCGCAGCGTCTCGGTCCAGTAGCGCAGGGCGGCGTCGAGGTCGCGCACGACGTAGGCGAGCTGACGCTCGGTGTAGAGGGGCTGGGTCACGTGGGCCTCCGGGACGGCGCTTTGCGCCGTGTCGTTTCAGCGCTGTTCGAGCTCGGTGCGCGCCTCGGCGAGCATGGCGGACACTTCGTCGACCAACATGCCGCGCCCGATCCGGTGACGCACGCCGCTTCCCACGCCCGCGACCTGGTCGGTGAAGGTCCGGTTCAGGTAGAGGACGAGGGTGTCCGCGGGCTCCATCGTGAAGAGACCCACGAAGACGTGGAGGGCGTTGTAAGAGCGCGCCACATAGAACTCGCGGCCCGCGATGAACGCGTGGTCACCGTCCGTGTGCAGGATCCGGTGGAGTAGCGTCGGGGTGGGCTTGCCCTCGACCTCGTTCATCTCCCACCAGAACTGGTGCTCGACGGCGTCCCCCGAGACGATGGGGAAGCTGCGGAGCGCGTCGTCCATCGACACGGACGCGTCCCGGACCAGCCGCAGCCGCTCGGCGGCGGCGGCGAGCCTCGCGCCCGGATCGGAGACCCCCCGGCGGCGCGCGTAGGGGGCGATCCCCGCGAAGCCCGCGCGGATGTACTCCCGCACGCGGTCGGCGAGCAGGGCCCGGTAGGCGTCGGCCAGACCCGTGTCCGGGGTGTCGCGCAGGGTCTCGATCTCGGCGGCGGAGAGGTGGAGCGAGCCCCCCGGTCTGGCGGCCCGCAGCTCAGAGACCAGCGAATCCGGAATCGGGAGGACGGCGAGCGCGCTGTCCGGATCGGCCGGGTCGATGCGGTGTTCGCCCGCGCCCCCGGCGAGCTCGTTGTCGCGGACGGCCTGGTAGACGACGGCCACCGGGCGGTGGACCACGAGCGCGAGGGCCGCGCCGAGCTCGTCCTCCGCCTCGTCCTGGGCCTGGGAGATGATCTCGCCGGCTCGGACGCGGGCCTCGTCTCCGAGCTGGAAGCCCAGCCCCTCGACCACGCGGTTGATGAACGCGGCGTTCACCGGGCCTTCGGCGCGGGCGGTGGTGGCGGCGAGACCCACGACGAGCGCGAGGGAGAGCCATCCTCCCCGTGTTCGCATCGTCCGTTTCGCCACGGCCCCGACCGCCGCGGCTAGCGGAGCAGTCGGCTGTCGGCGTCCTCGACGAGTGTCCACCCCGCCTCCTCCAGGAAAGCCCGCATACTCGGCTCGAAGCGACCGGTAATCCAGTACTCGGAGTCGCGGATGCCCGCCTCGCTGCGCGCGTCCCGGCTCTGTCGGGCCATGATCAGGGCGTCGCGGGTCAGCGCGGGGTAGTCGACGGGATCGACGCTCACGGCCTTGCCGTCCGCCGTCACCATCGTCGGCCAGCCGGACAGGTTCTGGATGCGGACGACCCGGGCCACGTTGGCGTGGTAGCCCGCCATCATCTGGGTCTTGAGCCGCCAATAACGCGCGGTGTCTTCATCCGTCGCGGCGGTCGCGGCGGCCAGGAGGACGTCGTGGCCCGTGACCCCATCGAGCGTTGCGAGCTCGCCGACCAGAAGCGTGGCCTCGCTGGGGTTGTAGACGTAGTTGCGCAGCAACGCGTCGATCAGCGCCGTCTCGATCCCGAGCCCTTCGAGCGTCTCGCGGTTGCGTTTTGCGAGCTCGCCGGGGGGATGGTCGCGCACGACCTTGCGGAGCCCGTCGGAGGTCTTCGACACTTGGAGCACCGCCCCGAAGGTGCCCGCCGTGGCGACGGACATCCCCATCGAGACGGTGAGCCCGCCCGCGACCGTCGCGCGGGCGAGCTGGCCGACTCGCTCGTTCACCGGCTTGAAGCTCGAGTAGGGGTCGACGCCGAACTCGTAGGCGTAGGCCCGTTTGGCCGCGTCGTAGCCGAGGGCGGTCTTGAGGACGTTGTCCTGATGCGGATCGCTGCTGACGAGGGAGCGGCCCACGTTGCCGAGAAACTTTCCGGTGCCCGAGAAGATGCTCTTCGAGGTGTCGATCGGCGAGGTCACGAGGTCGCCGGCGGTCTGGGCGGTGCCCTTCGCCGCGTCCCACGCCCCCGCCCCGAACTCTTTGGAGCGGCTGATCTCCGCCATCGCCGCGAGCGCACGCAGCTCGCCGATGCGAATCTTGAGGCCGGCCGTCCCCTCGACCGTGAAGCTCCCGTGCTCCTCCGTCACGACGGTGTAGCGGTTCATGAATCCATCGTTCTCGACGTTCGCGTCGACGCGGTAGTTCGGCCCCTCCAGCAGGGACGGCGGGAGCACGTCGCTCGCTCGGAGCTCGACGGGCACCGAGAGCGTCTCGGGCTGGGCGCGGGTCTGCAGCGGCGAAACAGCGAGCGTGACGGCGAGAAGCAGCGAGATCTGCGCGAGTCGTCGAGAACACATGGGAGACCTCCGGGGCTGCTCCCACTATACCCAGGACTGCGTCGCGGCCGCGATCGCGCTTCCGAGCCCGATGCGCGTCGGCGTCAGAGCCGTTCGTTGAACTCCACCATGTTGCCGCTCGGGTCGCGGGTGAAGGCCTGCCGGCAGATCCCGGGGATCTCGTTGGTCTTGGAGCATCGGTACCCGGCGGCCTCGAGGGTGGCGCGCACCGCGTCGAGATCGTCGACGCGGAAGGCGAAGTGCTGCTCCTTCACCGGGGGGCCGGAGTCGATCCCGATCAGGTGCACCTCCTGGCCGCCCGAGCGCAGCCACGCACCCGGGAATCCGAAGTCGGGCCGGTCGAGGACCTCGAGCCCCAACACGTCCACGTAGAAGGCCTGCGCCTCCGGGACGTCGGAAACGTTGATCGAGACGTGGTGGATGCCGTCGAGCTGCATGGGCGCCTCGCTTGCCGCGTCGCGGGCGGGGTGTGGAGCGGGGGACGCCGGCGTGGGCCGTCATCTCTGGGGTAGCGTAGCGGAGCGACGCGGCCCCACGCCGGGTACGCCGGACGAGGGAGGGATCCATGGCCACCAAGCAAGAGCTGCTCGAACGCGTCCAGGCGCTCCTTCCCGCGATCGAAGCGCGCTCGGCGCAGAGCGAGGACCAGCGGCGTCCCCACGACCAAACCATCGAGGAGCTGATCGAGAGCGGGGTCATCCAGACCCTGGTGCCCAAGCGCTTTGGCGGCCACGAGCTCGACCTCGACGCGATGGCCGAGGTGGTGAGCGCGGTGAGCAGCGCGTGTATGTCCACGGGGTGGATCACCGCCTTCTACATCGGCCACAACTGGATGGTCACGAAGTTCTCCGAGAAGGCGCAGCTCGAGGTGTTCGGCGAGCGGCCCTTCGGCCTGGTCCCCGTGCAGACGTCGCCGACGATGGAGATCAAGCAGGTCCCCGGCGGCTGGGAGATCAGCGGGCGCTCCAACTGGGGCTCGGGGGTGATGCACGCCGACTGGGTGATCGTGGCCGGCGGGTTCGGTCGCGAGGATGCGCGGATCTTCCTCGTGCCCATCGAGGACTGCGAGATCGACGACGTCTGGTACATGAGCGGGATGGGGGCTACGGGGAGCAACGACATCCTCTGCGAGCAGGCCTTCGTCCCCGACCACCGGAGCTTGTCGGTTCGGGACTTCTTCATCGGCCCCGAGTCGATCCACGACAACCCGCTCTACGCGATGCCCTTCCTGCCCTTCATCTACGCCGAGGCGGTGGGGGTCTTCGCGGGCGGTCTCCGCGGCGCCACGGCGGCCTACGAGAAACTGATGTCGGAGAAGGTGATGAGCTGGGCCGGGCACAAGCTCGCCGAACGGCAGGTGACCCACGTCGACCTGGGCGACGCGCGGGCCCGCGCGCAGGCCGCCGATGCCCTGCTCGACCGCCTGGTAGCGGACATCATGGCGATGGAAGAAGGGCGCTCCTATCCGCTCAAGGACCGGGTCGACCTGAAGCTGCGCGCCGGCTACATCGCCAACCTGTGTCGCGACGGGATCAATTCCCTGATGACCAGCACCGGCACCCGGGCCTTCCGCAACGACTCGTCGATCCAGCGTTTCTGGCGCGACCTCAACACCCTGGCCTCCCACGCCTTCGTGGACTGGGAGGTGTGTCGCGAGCAGTACGGCCGTCACTTCGTCGGGCTCGAGCCGAACCACCCGTTGGTGTAGGGCTCCCGCGCGCTGCGCGGCCGGGTCGCGGGCTCAGGGTCGCGAAGGGTCCAGATCTACCCGCGCGTCTCGAGACGCATCGCCGTCACGCGCGTGGGAGAGCGCCGCGGGGGCTGCTTCGAGACACTGCTGTGCGGCCCTGGTGGCCGCCGTGAATCCACGCAGCGAGATGCGCTGGCGCCAGGTCGGCAGGCCGCGGGGATCGACGGCGACGACGAGCACCGCGCCCGCGCGCATCTCGGGAACGACATCGGGGGCGAGGGAGAAGGCCGCCATGCCCCGGGCCGGCGCGATGCGCTGGGGCCCCCGGTCCACGCGGTAGCGAAGCGGTCCCTCGACACCCTGGACGTAGGGTCCGATCAGCACGGGCGCACGACCCGCCCGCACGGTGACCTCGATGTGCGCGGGGTGTTCGTCGTAGCTCTGCTTCGCGTAGCAGGGCTCCGCTCCGGGAGGGCGGATCACCATCCAGTCGCCGTAGCGGGCGACCGCGTGCTCGCGTTCCCACTCGCTCCAGCTGGGTGTGACCGCGGTGGCGGGAAGCGCGGCCGTGAGGAGCAGGGCGACGATGGACGCGGTGGCGGCGCGTTGCCACGCGGGGGACGACTCGAAGGGCGGCAGCATCAGCGGGCTCCGGAGCAGCGTAGGGTGCGTGAGCTCTAGGTCTAAACGGTGGGGCACGGACGGGCAAGCGCGGCGCCGGCGAAGACGCCGGCGACGGGTCGACCTGCCGAGGGGCCGCGTACCGCTTGCCGGCACGATGCCGCTCCGGTGGGAGCCGGCTAGACGTCGTTCGCGTCGCCGCCGCCGCGCGCGACCACCCAGCGCCACACGATCGGTGGCTCGCGGTGTTCGCCCACACGACGGGCGCTGGCCGAGCCCGCGAGGACGCCGCGCCACGCGTCGGCCAGGGTCTCGTCGTGACTCTCCGAATCCTCCGCGGTCGGCGACTCGACACGACTCTCGTGGGCGACGTACTCGAGCGCCAGGGCGAGCTCGTCGACGAGATCCGAGAGCTCGCACACGCAGCGAAAGACCTGCTCTTCCAGCTGGGCGACCTTGGCTTCGAGCTCGCCCGTGTCGGCCGCGCGGGGCTCCGGCCGGCGTCGGCCGCGGAGGATCGCGACGACGGCGAGCGCGCACGCCACGAGGGCCGTGGCCAGGGCGCCCACGAGAACGACGAGCTCGGTCACCCCTGGACCGTGACCCGCCGCGAAGCCGGCGGCATGTCGCAACGCGCCGGCCAGATGTTCTCGCGCGCCATCGGCGCTACGGTCGCCAGCCCGGGTCACCGCCCGGCCCGTAGCGACTGCCCGGCCCTTCCCCCGGGCGACCGCCCGGCCCGACCGCCCGGCCCTTCAGCAGGGGAGGCCCCTACCATGTCGGACGCCATCACCGTGCTGTCGTCCCTCCCCAAGGCGGTCGTCGAGGCGGCGGCGGCCCACGGGGTCGATGCGCAGGCGTTGATGCGCTCGGCCGCCCTCGACGAGCGGATCCTCGAGTCGACGCTGACGCGGGTGCCCGACGACACCATGAGACGGCTCTGGGCGCGGGTGGTCGAGCTGAGTGGCGACCCGTGTTTCGGGCTCGAGGTGTCGCGCTTCCCCCACAAGACGAGCTTTCACGCGTTGGGCTTCGGCTGGCTGGCGAGCCCCTCTCTCCTCGAGTTCCTCCGCCGTCTGGTGCGCTACGAGCGGGTGCTCATCGATACCGAGTGGGCCCGATTGGTGCCCGGAGACGGACGGATGGCGCTCGCGATCGAGCCGGGTCTCGACGAGCCGGTCGCCGGCTGCCGGGTCGACACGGGATTCTCACTCCTCTCCCGCTGGTGCAGCGAGCTCTCGGCGTCGGCCTGCGCGCCCATGGAGGTCGAGTTTCGACACCCCGACCACGGTCAGCGCGGCCGCTATGTGAGGGTCTTCGGCGACGCCGTCCACTTCGACCGGCCCGACAACCGGCTCTGGTTCGACGACGCGACCCTCGCGCGCACGCTCCCCGCCGCGAACCCCGTCCTGGCCTCCGAGGTCGATCGGATCACCGAGGCCTACCTCGCGACCTTGGGAGACGGCTCGATCGCCGAGCGGGTCCGCCGCCATCTGCCCGATCTGCTCCCGGAGGGACGCGCCGAGCTCGAAGACGTCGCGGCGCGGCTGGGCACCAGCGCGCGCACTCTACAGCGACGCCTCCAGGCCGAGGGGCACACCTTTCGGGGGCTCCTCGACCACACCCGCCAGACCCTCGCCCGCGAATTCCTCCGCGAGGGATCGCACCCGCTGGTCGAGGTGGCGTTCCGCCTGGGCTTTGCCGACCAGTCGTCCTTTTCGAAAGCGTTCAAACGGTGGACGGGCTCGAACCCGAGCACCTACGCGGCCAGCGCGACGACGGCTCCGCCGCCCTGAGTCGCGGTCGCCTCGAGCGCGCTAGCGGTCGGCGGTCATGCGCAGCGCGACGCGGAGGTGGGAGTACTTCCACTCGCCGTCGACCTTGACGTACTCGTCGTCGTAGCGCAGGGCCATCCAGGTCTCTTTGCCGTCCTCGGCGACGGTCCACGGGCCCTGGAGGTACCAGATGCCGGTGGCACGGTCGCCGTCGACCTCGATGATCGGGTTCGAGATGTTGTGCTGCGAAAAGCTGAAGTGCTCGCGGAAGCCCTTGAAGAGCTCGCGGATCGCGTCGTGGCCCTTGGCCTGCCCGAAGTCGGCGCTCTCCCAGATCCCGTCCTCGACGAAGACCGAGGCGATGCGGTCGGGGTTGTGGAGGTCGTCGCAGATCTCGCAGTAGCGGGCTTTGAGCTGTTTGATCGCCTCGATGTCTTCCATCCGGGTGATGCGCTGCTCGAGCTCGGTGAGGCCCATGGGGATCTCCTTGTTCGCGCGGGTCCGCCCAGACGCTAGTCGTTTTCGCCGCCGCGCTCCTCCGGCGCGTCGTTCGACGGGAGCCCGGGCGCACCCCGCGGGCGGACGTGCTACGGGTGGACCGCCGAAGCGACACCGCGAAAGGAGACGCGACGATGAGTGACCCCATCAAAGAGCTCAGCGAAACCGGCTGGATCGCCGAGCACCGCAAGGCCTATCTCGAGGACGGCGCCGCCGCCCACATGTGGGACTCGACCGTGGGCGGGGGCCCCGGACCGCTGCCGACCCTGTTGCTCTTCACGACGGGCCGGAAGTCCGGCGCGGAGGGCATCATGCCGCTGCTCTACGGCAAGGTGGACACCGGCTACGCGATCATCGCCTCGAAGGGGGGCCATCCGAAGCACCCGGGCTGGTACCACAACCTGGTCGCCCAGGGCGATGTGAAGGTGAAGGTGGCGAACGACGAGTTTCCGGCGACGGCGCGGGTGACCTCGGGCGCCGAGCGCGAGAAGGTCTGGGCCCAGATGGCCGAGATGTATCCGCCCTTCGTCGACTACCAGAAGGCGGCGGGCGCCCGGGAGATCCCGGTCGTGGTGCTCGAGCCCAGATAGACGTCGACAGACGCCGACGCGAGGGGGCGCGCTCGCGGGCTCGCCCCTTCCTCCGTCCGGCCCGCTCCGTCTTCGTGTCTCAGTCTTCGCGCTTGGGGTACGACTCGAGGACCTTCGCGATCTTCGTCTTCGAGTGGTAGATGAAGAGAGCGGAGATCCGGGTGGCCTCGACCTCGGCGATCTTTCCGATCCCCTTGGCGTAGAACGCGTACATCGAATCGGTGACGTCGGCGGGACCGATCTCGATGTCGCTCTCGGCGTGGAGCAGGATCGCGGGGAAGGTGCCCGCGGGCGTGGTGACCTCGTAGGCCCCGACGTAGCGGAGTTCCGAGGTCATCGACCCGGAGTACTTCACGTCGTCGGGTTCCCCGGTCTTGTAGGCCTCGATCTTGATGTCGTGCTTCCAGGTCGCGCCGGCCGTCGTTCCGCCCTTCCACAGGATGGCCGGCGTGAAGCGCGACGTGTAGCCGAGCTCGACGTCGTCCTCGACGAAGGTGTAGAAGTCGCCGCTCTCCGGGTCGACGCCGAGGTGTTCGACGAACTCGACCCCCAAGGTGCGTGCGTAGATCTCGTGGCCGTTCCGGTCGGGCAGGCGCTCGTAGCTCTCGGTGCGGACCTTCTCGCCGTCCTCGTCGCCAGCGACGATCCGGTAGTCCCACTCCCCGGGGCCGGGACTGGCCCAGACGCGGATGTCCTCGATCGGAGGTGCGGGCAGGGCCTTGCCCACCACGCCGTCTCCCAGGAGCGCCAGATCCTCCGCCGCCTTCGCGGGCAGGGGAACG
>JANQRO010000019.1 GCA_028284525.1 Myxococcota bacterium
TGGGGCGTTGACGAGCGCCGGCGGAATTCTCACCCTCGCCGCGTGTCCGTCGCCGGGAAGCACACGCGGCAGGCCGCGGCGCTCGTCCTGCTGGCCGCCCTCGCCCTCGTCGGCACCGGATGCCGCACCCCCGTCGGCGTCGAGGTGGTCGACGAGCAGACGGTGCAGCGGACGCTCACCGCGAACGTGCTCTCGACCGGAGAGCCGAGCGAGGCCGCCCGCCAGGTTCTGCTCCGTATGGGGCTCTCGGAGCGCTTCCGCACGGACCCCGAGGGAGCGCTCGCCGAGCTGCACGCCGACGCCATCGGGGACATGGACCTCGCCGACCTCTACGCCCTGGCCGAGCTCTCCTTCTTCCACGCCCGCCGCGATTCCTCCCGCGCCTACTTCCTCGCGGCGTCGCTCTACGCCTACGCGTTTCTCTTTCCAGCGGACGGCAGCCCGCCACCGGATCGGATCGACCCGCGTCTGCGCACCGCCGTCGACCTCTACAACCGATCCGTCGCCAACGCGCTGGTCGACGACGACGGCGCGCTCTCCTATGCGGACGGCGCGTACGGGTTCCACCTGGGCGAGTTCGACATCCGGGTGGATGAGACGGGATTCCGCTTCGCCGACCACCGACTGACCCACTTCGTCTCCGCCGGCGCCCTCGCGGTGCGCGGCTTGCGAAACCGCTACCGGAGGCGGGGGATCGGCGCGCCCTTCGTCGCCCGGCTCGCCCCGAAGGAGGGCGCCACGGTCCGGATCGAGAACGCCCGGCTCAAGGAGAACGTCGCCGTCCCGGTCACCTTCTTCGTCCGCTACGCAGACGCCCGCAAAGCGCTGCGCGACGGCGAGGTGAAGGCGACCCTCGAGCTCTACTCGGAGTCGGAACGCCTCGAGATCGAGGTGGCGGGGCGGCGAACGCCCCTCGAGTACGAGACCACCTCGGCGCTCGCCTACAGCCTCGAGAGCTCGGAGCTCTGGGCCTTCGGCACCCGGGGCTTTCGTCGGGGCGACGCGCTCGCCGGACGCGACGGTCTGTTCATGATGCGCCCCTACGTACGCGGCCGCATCCCCGTGGTGCTGGTCCACGGAACCGCCTCGAGCCCCGCCCGTTGGGCGGAGATGCTGAACGAAATGGAGGCGGACCCGCGGATCGCCGCGAAGTATCAGTTCTGGCTCTTTCAGTACAGCACCGGCAACCCGATCCTGTATTCGGCGAGTCTGCTCCGCCAGTCGCTGCGCCGGGTCGTTGCCGAGTTGGACGCCGAGACGCGCGACGAGGCGCTGCGCCGGATGGTGCTGGTGGGGCACAGCCAGGGGGGCCTGTTGGTCAAGCTGATGGTGGTCGAGAGCGGCGACCACTTCTGGAACAACGTCACCGACCGCTCCTTCGGGGAGCTCGCTCCGGAGATGAGCCCGGAGACCCGAGCCCTCCTGGAACGGGCGCTCTTCTTCGAGCCGCTTCCCTTTGTGCGCACCGTGGTGTTCATCGCCACGCCCCACCGGGGAAGCTTCGTCGCCGGCCGCTGGCTCGGTCGTCTCGGGTCCTCGCTCTTCACCGCGCCCGTCGATCTCGTCGCGGCGGGGGCCGAATTCGCGCGCGCGAGCGTGGAGGTCGCGAGTTCCGCGGTCGACGTCGCCACCACCGGGCGCAGCGAGGCGGAGCGCACGCGTCGTCGTGTCAATCGGATCTCGAGCAGCATCGACGACATGGATCCCCGGGCGTCCTTTGTCCGGACCCTCGCCGACATCCGGGTGGAGTCGGGTGTGCGCACCCATTCGATCATTCCGGTGCGGGGCGGGCCGCCTCCGGACGGCCAACACGACGGGATGGTGAGCTACGAGAGCGCCCGACTTCCCGGGGTGACGAGCGAGTACGTGGTGTTCCACAGCCAGCACTCGACCCAGGGCGACCCGCTCACGATCCGCGAGGTGCGCCGCATCCTCCTCGACGCCCGTTAGCGACTTGCTTGCCGCGCGGCGCCGAAGACGAAATCGCCGACCCGCTCTTCCAGGTAGGGGTAGAAGGGATTCGAGCGCAGCCGGAGCGCGTCGGCCGGCGGTACGATCAGAACGCCGCGCTCGCCGCGCGGAGCGAGCCGCCCCAACGCGACGGCGGTCTCGGAAGGTGCGTCGAAGCCGTACCACGGGTCGTCGGGCCGAAAGGGGATCGCGACGTGGCTCATCGAGTAGATGCCCTCGGGCCAGCGGAGGTCGAGGGGTGTCTCTTCGAAGGCCTCGCCCCCGGCCTCGCGGCGCCGGGCCACCACGTCGAGCTGCCCCGGACTCGCGTTGGTCACGAGGGTGAACGCGAAGCTCGGTGTCGGTGCGCCGAGCAGGCGGTCGCGAAAGCGACCCGCCGCCGGGTGGACGAAATGCGAGAGACGCTCGCGCCGGTTCAGGTCGAAGAGCACGAGCTCGTGGCCCCCCGGCGCCAGTCGGCCGAGGAGTCGAGACACGATCGCTTCGGAGATCACCGTGGCGTCCACCGCCGAGTGGAAGACCAGGGTGCGCGGGAAGCCGCTCACCAGGCCCCCCCCCGCGGCGCGGTCCATCAAGCGCCGCAGCTCCCGGGTCAGGAGGAACATCTGGTCGCCGCCGTTGACCGGGAAGGAGTTGTACTTGTAGGGGTCGAACTCGGGGAGGATCGAGTTCCACGCCACCTTGTCGAGCCCGAGCAGGGTGCCGAGGCGGGCCTGCCACACCGCGAGCGCCGCGGCCCGGGTGATCCCGATCGCGGGCGCCAGCAGCACCAGCCCCGCGGGCGCACGCATGCCGTCGTCGTCGCGGGCGCGGAGCGCGTAGTGGACGGCCAGCGCGGCGCCGTTGGAGTACCCGACGAGAAACAGGGGTACGTCGTCCCCCACCTGCTCGGCGAGGTGGTCGGCGGCCAGCCGGGTGGCCGCCGCGAAACTCTGCCAGGTCACGGTGGTGAGCCCCACCGGCGCGGTCCCGTGCCCCGGCACGCGGAGCGCGACCACCCAGGCGCCCCGGGAGGCGAGCCGCTCGGCCAGCGCCCGCACGCTGTAGGGCGCGTCGGTGAGGCCGTGCAGGAGGAGCACCGCCGCGCGCGGTGCCGGATGGGTGCGCTCGATGCTCCGGTTCCAGTTGGGGACCATGCCCTCCGGGTCGGTCAGGCTCCCGGTGACGAAGCGGTCGAGCTTTCCCCGTTGTTCCGCTGGAACTGCATCGTACACCTTGTCGTGTAGTTCGCGGAAGAGCTCGGCCTCGAGGATCTGGTAGCCCACGAAGTTGGTGACCCGACCCGCTTCGACGTCCTCGGCGCAAAACTCCGACTCGAGGTCCTCGGTGTGCCAGGGCGAAAGCTCCGGTCGACTCTCGAGGTACCAGAGGTAGGCCGCGGTTCCGGCGAGCGCGACGAAGAGGGCGCCGTAGAGGACGGTGCGCAGCGCGTGGCGGAGAGCGCCTTTCCACATGGTGCGGGACTGTCGCACGGCGCGGCCCCGATGCACGCGAATCCCCCAAAAATGTCGCGACTTTGCGACGGCGGCGGGAGACCACGAGGCTGGGGTACGATGACGCGCCGCCGTCTCCGGGCTGCCCCCGGCGCCCGCACGCGCCCGGTTCAGGAGGACCCCCCCATGGCCAGTCAACGACTGTCTACCTTTGCGCTCGCGGCGCTCCTCGTCTTCGCGGCCTTCGCGGTGACGGGGTGTTTCAAGAGCTCGACCCTGCAGGCGAGCTCCGGGAGCTCGTCGGATTTCTCGAGCTCGCCCTTCAAGTCGAGCAGCGCTTCGAGCAGCCCCGAGGAGGAGGCCGCCGAAGACGTCAGCGACGTGACCCAGCGCTGGGTGATCGAGGGCGGCGACGTCGCGGCCCTGCGCCGCGACGTGGGACGCATCACCCGCGAGTACGGCATGAGCGACTGGGAGCGGCACCCCGAGATCTATCGCGCGATCGGCCGGGGTCTCCGGCGCTCGCCCCTCGACGAAGGCCGCGTGGACCAAGTGGTCGACGCGCTCTGCGCGGGAGCGCCCGAAGCGGTGGCGTGGGTCGAGGCCGGATACCGGGCGGAGCGGATCAACTGAGCGTGGGCAGCGCGGGTGCGCAGCGTTTCGCTGTGCTCCTCGTGGCGCTTTGTATCGCTGGGGCCGCCGGCGCGCGGAGCGTCGACGTGGTGTACGTCGAGGCCAACGTCGGAGGCTCGAGCGGGGGGCATCTCGCCGCGCGTTTCGACGACCGCGTCTACCACTTCCAGAACCGCGGGGGGCGTTGGCTCCGGATGGAGCGAGCCAGCTGGGCGTGGTTCCGGTACGCCTACGGCGTCCTCCAGAACCGCGACCTCACGCTCCACCGCGTCGCCGTGGACGTCGCGGGCTTGCGGACCCTGCGCGCCGGCTTCGACGACCGCTACCTCCTCGAGCGTCGGCACTTCGACATCCTGGATGCGCTCGCCGCCGACGTCGCACTCTTCGAGCGCAGCCGCGAGGCCCGGATCGGAGCGTGGAGCGTGCGCGGGGGCGGCTACTTCTGCGGCGACGCGGCATCCACGAGGCCCGCAGGGTGGCGTGCCCGTGTCGCGCCGGCGACCGAACAGCCCGCGCTGGCCCGACGCGCGGCCCAGGTCGATACCGCCCTCCGGGGCCTCGCGCTGCGGGCGGTCGTCGGAGCGGACGCGGCGCTGCGTCGCGATCGGGGCCTGGCGGTGGCGACGCCCTCGGAGCGCTACGGCGAGCTCGTGCAACAGCGTCTCGCCCTCGACCTGTTGCGGGGCCGACGGGACACGGCGCTCTGTCCCGCGGTCTTCCGCGTCGCGCCGGGAGAGGCAGGGCGACTCGCGGAGGAGGACCGCGTGTGGATCGAGGCCACCGCCCGCGCCCTCGAGACGCGCGTCGCGGCGCTCCTCCGCTCGCGGCGCCCCGACTGGGGGGACCCGCTGCTCCTCGCCCTCGCCCGCCGCGAGGCCCTGGCGGAGAGCCTGCGCCGGGGGCGCTGGGTCGTCCTCGACGCGTTCGCCCGGGACGCCGCGTCGGTGCCGGGCGCGTCGCTCCGCCGCGACGCCCGGCGCCCCTTTCTCGAAGAGATCGAGGCCGACGTCGCCGCGCAGCGGGCCCGGGCTCTGGCGACGTTGCGCGGGGGATCCGGCTACGACGAGCGCCGCTTCAACGACTGGGAGGACGCGCTGAACCGCGCCCTCGAGCTCGGGCGCGGGATCCGCAGCGGCCACGACGTGCGGGTGAGTGGCGAGCGCCTCGTCCCCGAAGGTTGGGGGCCGGTCTCCGGGTTGCCGCGTCCTCCCAGTCGTTGAAGCGGCGCTCGTCGTAGCCGGATCCCCCGCGCAACGTCGC
>JANQRO010000052.1 GCA_028284525.1 Myxococcota bacterium
GCGTCACGCGCTGCAGACGCACCATCGGCGTGTTCCCGATCAGCTCCGTGACGCTCTGCGCGATCTTCATGCGCTCATCCTCCACTCGAGCCCGATGCCCTCCGTCTCGGGTTCGTGCTGGCCTCGGGTGTCTACGCCACGGTGTTCCTCGAGGCGCTCTTCGGCGGCCCCGTCGATGACGCCCCCCGCCCATCTCGGTACCCTTCCGGGTCGACTGGCGAAGCACGCCCCGGTTCACGACCGGGCTCGAGTGGAGGATGAGCGCATGAAGATCGCGCAGAGCGTCACGGAGCTGATCGGGAACACGCCGATGGTGCGTCTGCAGCGCGTGACGCGGGGCCTCGGGGCCGAGGTGGTGGCCAAGCTCGAGAGCAACAACCCGGCGGCGAGTGTGAAGGACCGCATCGGTCTCGCGATGATCGAATCCGCCGAGCGCGACGGGCTGATCCAGGCCGGGAAGAACACCCTCGTCGAGCCGACCAGCGGCAACACCGGGATCGCTCTGGCCTTCGTGGCTGCGGTCAAGGGCTACCAATGCGTGCTCGTGATGCCCGAGACGATGAGCCCCGAGCGCCGCGTCGTGCTGCGCGCCCTCGGCGCCAAGCTCGTCCTGACGGAAGGCGCCAAAGGCATGAAGGGCGCCGTCGAGAAGGCCAACGAGATCCTCGCCAAGATCCCCGATGCCTACATGCCCCAGCAGTTCAACAATCCGGCCAACCCCGAGGTCCATCGCAACACCACCGCCCAGGAGCTGTGGGACGACACCGACGGGCGCATCGACGCGTTGGTGGCGGGGGTCGGCACCGGCGGCACGATCACCGGGGTCGCCCAGGTGTTGAAGGAGCGCAAGGCCTCCTTCCAGGCCGTCGCGGTCGAGCCGGCCGCGAGCCCGGTGCTCTCCGGGGGCTCTCCGGGGCCGCACAAGATCCAGGGCATCGGCGCGGGCTTCGTGCCCGAGGTGCTGGCGCGGGACCTCGTCGACGAGGTCGTCACGGTCGACAACGACGAGGCCTTCGCGATGGCGCGACGTCTCGCGGCAGAAGAGGGGATCTTGTGCGGGATCTCCTCGGGCGCCAACGTCGCGG
Source organism: Myxococcota bacterium (assembly GCA_028284525.1). Taxonomy (GTDB): domain Bacteria; phylum Myxococcota_A; class UBA9160; order UBA9160; family PR03; genus JANQRO01. The sequence continues at coordinate 1,086 of JANQRO010000052.1, forward strand.
CGGCGATCCGCTACGCCGAACGCCCCGAGAACGAAGGCAAGCTCGTGGTGGCGATCATCCCGAGCTTTGGCGAGCGCTACCTCAACACCGACCTCTTCGCGCCCTTCCGCTACGAGGGAAGCGACGAGGTCTGAGGCGAAGGTGGGCGCCGCGAAGGCCTCTCCCCCGACGAGCGGACACCTCGTCATCGTCGATGCCGCGAACTGTCTGTACCGGGCGTTCTTCGCGCTGCCCCCGCTGCGCACGGCGACGGGGGTGCCGACCAACGCCGCCTACGGGTTCGTGACGATGCTCCGCAAGGTGATCCGGGAGGAGTCCCCGGATCACATGGTCGTCGTCTTCGACCCGCCGGGCGGCAAGAGCTTCCGCCAGGAGATCTACGCCGAGTACAAGGCGCAGCGGGACAAGCAGCCCGAGGATCTCTCCGCGCAGATGCCCGCGGTGCACGAGCTGATCGAGAGCCATCGGCTGGCGGTGCTCCAGGTCCCCGGCTTCGAAGCCGACGACGTGATCGCCACGTTGGTGGCTCAGGCGCCCGACGCCTTCCGGGTCACGATCCTCTCGACCGACAAAGACCTGATGCAGCTGGTCGACGAGCGGGTCGCGCTCCTCGATACGATGAAGGACCGCCGCTACGACCCCGCCGCTGTCGAGGAGCGCTTCGGCGTCCCGCCGGAGCGGGTGCTCGACATGCGCGCGCTGGTCGGGGACCCGAGCGACAACATTCCCGGAGTCCGCGGGATCGGTGAGAAGGGCGCCGCGAAGCTGATGCAGCAGTGGGGCACCCTCGACGCGCTGCTGGATCACGTCGAGGACGTGAAGCCCACCCGCGCGAAGAACGCGCTCCTGGCGGGCGCGGACGATGCGCGGCTCTCGAAGACGCTGGCGACCCTGCGCGACGACGTGGAGCTGCCGCTGGGCCTCGAGGAACTCGTCCTGCGCGACCCGGATCGCGAGACCCTGCGCGAGCTCTTCGAGCGCTACGAGTTCACCCGGCTCCTCGACGAGCTCGACGCCGAGTCCGGCGAGGAGGGGGCGCGGCCCAGCGTCGCCGAGGAGACCGCACCGGCCGAGGTGTGCCGGGACCTCGGCGTGCTGGCGGACGCGTTGCGCGCCCTCGACCCCGAGGAGGCGCCCGTGCTGGCGGCGATCGGGAGCCCCGAGAGCGCGCTCCGCGAG
>JANQRO010000054.1 GCA_028284525.1 Myxococcota bacterium
TCTGCGCGGCCGCGGCGACGCTCGGGATCGCCTCGCTGCGCGCCCCGCTGCTCGCACTCCGCGCCGTCCGGATCGCGGCGGCGCTCGCCGGACGTCGTCACAGCTCCGACGAGGACGTGGCCGTCGCCGCCCGGTTGGTGCTCGCGCCGCGCGCGACGGTGGTGCCGGCGCCGACGCCCGAGGCCCCGACGCCGCCCGAGCCCGGCGATCGAGAGGGGGAGGCCGAGCAGAGTCCGACGCGAGACCACGACAGCGAGGGTGCGGATGCCCTCGAGGAACGTGTGCTCGAGGCCGCCGCCGCGGCGATTCCACCGGAGGTCCTGGCCCGCCTCCGCGGCGAGTCCGGCGCCGCCCGGCCCCGCGCCCCGGGCCGCGCGGGCGCGGTGCGCGAGTCGCGGATTCGCGGCCGCCCGTCCGGCGTTCGGCGCGGTCGACCCGGGGAGGGCGCCCGGGTCAACGTCGTGGAGACCCTGCGCGCCGCCGCGCCCTGGCAAATGCTGCGACGACGTTCGCGTCCGCCTTCGTCGAAGGATGGCCGATCGCGTCTCGAGGTGCGGGGCGAGGATTTTCGACTCGGCCGCTACCGGCAGCGGAGCGAATCGACCGCGATCTTCGTCGTCGACGCGTCCGGCTCGGCCGCTCTCCACCGGCTGGCCGAGGCAAAGGGGGCGGTCGAGCTGTTGCTCGCGGAGTGCTACGTCCGACGCGATCGCGTCGCCGTCATCGCGTTTCGGGGGCGCTCGGCCGAGGTGCTCCTGCCCCCGACGCGCTCGCTGTTGCGCGCCAAGCGCAGCCTCGCCGGCCTGCCGGGCGGGGGTGGCACCCCACTCGCCGCGGCGATCGAGACGGCCGCGGATCTCGCCGAGGACGTCGTGCGACGCGGAGGGACCCCGCTGATCGTGTTTCTCACGGACGCGCGAGCCAACGTCGCACGCGACGGGCGCGGTGGACGCGAGGCCGCGATGGAAGACGCCCGTGTCGCGGCGCGCCGTCTGCGGGGCCACGGGTTCGGCGCCCTGTTGATCGACACCTCCCGGCGTCCCGAAGACGCCGCGCGGAGCCTGGCGAACGAGATGGGGGCCGATTATCTGCCCCTCCCCCAAGCAGACGCGAGCGCGCTCTTCCAGGCGGTCCGGGACGCCAGCGAACCCGCGCGGGGCTCGGCGTCGTCCCGCTAGGCGTGGCGACCGGGGTGACACGGAACGGCGTGGCACGGAGCTGTCGGCACGAGCGTCTCTGCTGGGACCGCGACGGGCGCGATTGGCCGTTGCGCGAGTCGAGCCGATTCGTCGAGGCCGCGGGAATCCGCTGGCACGTCCAGCGGTCGGGGCGAGGCCCGGCGGCGCTACTCGTCCACGGGACCGGGGCGACGACGCATTCCTGGCGGGGTCTCGCGCCACTCCTGGCGGACCATTTCGAGCTCGTCGCCCCCGACCTGCCCGGGCACGGCTTCAGCGACGTGCCCGCGGGACGCGACCTCTCGCTACCCGCGATGGCAGAGGGCCTCGCCACGCTTCTCGAACAGCTCGAATGTCGACCGACCCTCGCGATCGGTCACTCCGCGGGGGCGGCCGTCGTGTGTCGGATGAGCCTCGACGGTCGGCTCGACGCGCGCGGCCTGGTGAGCCTCAACGGGGCGCTGCTTCCGCTGCGGGGCTGGGCCCGTCGGGTGTTCGGTCCCCTCGCGCGCGCGCTGGTGTGGAATCCGGTCTTCCCCTGGTTGCTCGCACGACGCGCCTCGAACCCCGAGGTGGTCGAGAACCTGTTGCGCGATACCGGCTCGCAGATCGACGCCGAAGGGGTGCGTCTCTACGGGCGTCTGGTGGGCAACCCCGCCCACGTCGCCGCGGCGTTGGGGATGATGGCGAGCTGGAATCTCGATTCGCTGCCGCGAGAGCTGGCCGACCTCCCCGTGCCGCTGGCCCTCGTGGTCGGCGAGCGAGACCGCACGATTCCGCCCAAGGACGCGCTCTACCTCCGCGCGCTCGCACCGAACACGACGCTGATCAGCTTGCCGGCGCTGGGACACCTCGCCCACGAGGAAGCGCCGGCGGTGGTAGCGGACGCGATCGTCGAGTGGGCGCGCGAACAACGTATCTGCGTATGAAGCCCACGGAGGGAGTCGATGACCCAACAACGCGCGATCCACAAGATCCTCGTCGCCAACCGGAGCGAGATCGCGATCCGGATCGTGCGGGGCGCGGAGGAGTTGGGTCTCGAGGCGGTCAACGTCTACTCCGAGGAAGACCGTCTGACCCTCCACCGATTCAGCGCGCGCGAGGCCCATCTGATCGGCGTCGGACAGACCCCGACCGCCGCGTACCTCGACATCGAAGAGATGCTTCGGGTCGCCCGCGAATCGGGCTGCGACGCCGTCCACCCGGGCTATGGCTTTCTGTCGGAGAACCCCGAATTTGCCGAGCGGTGCGCGGAAGCGGGAATCTGTTTCATCGGTCCACGTCCCGAGGTGATGCGTCGTTTTGGCAACAAGGTGGAGGCACGCGCGGCCGCGGTGGCGGCGGGCGTCCCCGTGATGCCCGCGACCGACCCGCTACCGCGGGATGTCGTCGAGGCGGCGCGTCTCGCGGACGAGATCGGTTACCCGGCCATCCTCAAGGCGAGCTGGGGGGGCGGCGGGCGCGGCATGCGTGTGCTCGAACGCCGCGACGATCTCGAGGCCCAGATCGCGATCGCGCGTCGCGAAGCGGGCGCCGCCTTTGGGAACGACGAGGTGTACCTAGAGCGTCTCGTCCGCAACGCGCGGCACGTCGAAGTCCAGATTCTCGGCGACGAGCACGGCAACATCGTCCACCTCTTCGAACGCGATTGCACGGTGCAACGGCGTCACCAGAAGGTCGTCGAGCGCGCGCCCGCGCCCTATCTCGACGACGCCGCCCGCGGCGAGGTCTGTGACGCGGCCTTGCGTCTCGCGCGATCGGTCGGGTACACCAGCGCCGGGACCGTGGAGTTCCTCCAGGACCGCGACAGCGGCGAGTTCTTCTTCATCGAGGTCAACCCGCGGATCCAGGTGGAGCACACGGTGACCGAGCAGGTCACCCACCTCGACATCGTCAAGGCCCAGATCCAGATCGCCGCCGGCGGTCGTATCGGCGACCCCTCCACATGCGCCATCCCGGCGCAGCCGGAGATCCGCCTCCACGGGTCGGCGCTGCAGTGTCGGGTCACCACGGAAGATCCGCGGAACAACTTCATCCCCGATTTCGGGCGACTCGTGTCGTATCGCAGCCCGGCCGGCCCCGGGATCCGGCTCGACGCGGGGACGGCGTACTCCGGCGCCGTCATCAACCGCTACTACGACAGCCTCCTGGTCAAAGTCACGGCCTCCGGGCGAGACGACCGCGAGGCGGCCGACCGCATGCGTCGCGCGTTGAACGAGTTTCGGGTACGCGGCGTCGAGACCAACATCGAGTTTCTGAAGACGCTCATCGCACACCCCGACTTTCTGCCCGGTCTGTACACCACCCGATTCATCGATGAGACCCCCCAGCTCCTCGATCTCCCCCTGCCCCAGACACAGCCGGCCAAGCTGATCCACTACATCGGCGACGTGATCGTGAACGGAAACGATCAGGTGAAGGGCCGACGACGTCCGCGACGTTGGCGCGAGCCCGAGCCGCCGCCGCTCCCCGCCGACGAGGCGCGCGCGGGAGTGCGTCAGCGGCTGCAACGCGAGGGCCCCGAGGCGGTCGCGCGCTGGCTTTCGGAGCAGTCGGCTCCGTTGGTGACCGACACGACCTTCCGCGACGCGCACCAATCGCTGCTTGCGACCCGTATGCGCAGCCACGACATGGTGCGGATCGCGCCGCACTACGCGCGGATGATGCCCGAGCTCTTCTCGGTCGAATCCTGGGGTGGCGCGACCTTCGACGTCGCGATGCGCTTTCTCACCGAGGATCCCTGGCAGCGGCTCGCCGACCTGTCGTCGGCGATGCCGAACCTGATGCAGCAGATGCTCCTCCGCTCGTCGAACGCGGTCGGCTACACCAACTACCCCGACAACGTCGTGAGTCATTTCATCGATTGCGCCGCCGACGCTGGGGTCGACGTCTTCCGCATCTTCGACTGTTTCAATTGGGTCGAGAACATGCGCGTGGCGATCGCGGCCGTTCGCGAGACCGGGAAGCTGGCCGAGGCGGCGATCTGCTACACCGGAGACCTCCACGATCCGAGGCGGTCCAAGTACGACCTCGGCTACTACGTCGGCCTGGCGAAGGAGCTCGAGACGGCGGGCGCCCACATCCTCGCGATCAAGGACATGGCGGGTCTCCTCAAACCCCGCGCCGCGACGGAGCTGATCGGCGCGTTGAAGGACGCCGTCGGGCTCCCGATCCACCTCCACACCCACGACACCAGCGGCGCGGCCGCCGCGACCGTGTTGGCGGCGATCGACGCCGGGGTGGATGCCTTCGACGCGGCGATGGACGCGATGAGCGGATTCACCTCGCAGCCCTGTCTGGGATCGATCGTCGCGGCGCTCCGGGGCGGCGAGCGCGACCCGGGTCTCGACGAGGCCAACATCCGGACCTTGAGCCACTACTGGGAACAGGTCCGCGCGCAGTACGCGGGCTTCGAGCCGGAGATCGTGGCCGGGGCGTCCGAGGTCTACCTCCACGAAATGCCCGGTGGCCAGTACACCAACCTGAAGGAGCAGGCGGAGTCGCTCGGGATCGGGACCCGCTGGCACGAGGTGGCTCGGGCCTACGCGGACGTGAACACGGCGTTCGGCGATCTCATCAAGGTGACGCCCTCGTCCAAGGTGGTCGGCGACCTCGCGCTCATGATGGTGAGCTCCGACCTCGACATCGAATCCGTGTGCCAACCCGATCTCGAGATCGCGTTCCCCGACTCGGTCGTGTCGTTCTTCGCGGGCGAGATGGGTCAACCCCACGGCGGGTTCCCGGAGGCGCTGCAGCGCAAGGTGTTGCGGGGCCGTGAGGCGATGCGTGTGCGCCCCGGGAGCCGCTACGAGGCGGTGGATCTCGTCGCGACGAGACGCGAGCTGAGCGAGGCGATCGGGCGCCCGGCGAGCGAGCGAGACCTCGCGAGCCACAACCTCTACCCGAAGGTCTTTGCCGAGTTCGAGCGGCGGATCCAGGAGTACGGTCGGGTCCAGGTCCTTCCGACCCACGTCTACTTCTACGGCATGCGCCCCGGCGAGGACATCACGGTCACCCTTCTGGAAGACGGGACGCAGGCCGTGATCCGCTACCTCACCGCCTCGGAGCCCGACACGGAGGGGATCCGCCACCTCTTTTTCGAGATCAACGGCTGGCCGGCCTCGGTGCGGATTCGCGACCGCAGTGTCGCCGGGGACGCCGCGCCGCGCGAGCGGGCCGACGTCCGCAACCGCGACCACGTTCCGTCACCGATGCCCGGTCTCGTGGTATCCGTCGCGGTCACGTCCGGACAGAGGGTCCGTCGCGGCGATCTGCTCCTCACGCTCGAGGCGATGAAGATGGAGACCGCGATCAGCGCCGACCGCGACGGAACGATCGCCCGCGTCCTCGTGGCCCCCGACGACGAGGTGGACGCGAAGGACCTCCTCGTCGAGTTCGAGTGAGGTCGACACGGCCGCGCCGGCCGCGGCCCGGCGCCTCGCCCTACCAGGCCGGAGCGAGACGCACGTCGCTCGGCGCCTCGTTGCGCTTCACCGGGAGCGTGTAGAGACGCGCGAAGGTGAACGCGCCGACCAGACTCCACCCGGCCCGACGCACGGCGCCGATCACCCCGCCGCGTTCTCGCGCCGCCGCGTTCATCTCGGCGACACGGCGCAGACGCTCCAGACCCGCGTGAAAACGCGGATCGTCGATGTCGAGCACCAGCGGGAAGACCTGACGCGAGATCTCGGTCGTGATCCGGAACACCTCGTAGTCGTACTCGGTCGGATCGAGCCCGAGCGCCTTGTGGAACTCGATTCGCCCGTGGTCGCGGACGTACATCGTGGCGAACACCGCCAGGAGAAAGAAGCGGATCCAGAGCTTGTTCGCCCCGCGCAGGAGCTTCGGGTCCGCCCGCATCAGCAACGCGAAGGCTTCGCCGTGGCGGAACTCGTCGTTGCACCAGCTCTCGAACCACTCGAAGATCGGGTGGAAACGCCGCTCGGGGTGCCGCTCGAGTTGGCGGTAGATCGAGATGTAACGCGCGTAGCCGATCTTCTCGGAGAGGTAGGTCGCGTAGATGATGAACTTTGGCTTGAAGAACGTGTACTTCTTCGCTTTCGTGAGAAAGGCCAGGTCGACCCCGAGACCGAAATCCTTGAGCGACTTGTTGATGAATCCGGCGTGGCGGGATTCGTCGCGGGCCATCAGCCCGAAGAGCGCCCTCATGTCGGGGTTGGTCGCCCGTTTCTTGATTTCCCCGTAGAGCACACAGCCCGAGAACTCGGCAGTCAGCGAGCTCACCAGGAAGTCGATGAACTCCTCGCGCAAGCCCGGCTCGAGACTCTCGAGGTCGATATTGAACTGCTCCGGGGTGCGCTCGAAGTGCCGGCGGTTGACGTCGCGCTCGAGCTCGTCGATGAGTTCGTCGAACTCGCGCCGGACGCCGCTCACGTCGAGCCGGTCCATCGCGTCGAAATCGGTCGTGTAGAAGCGGGGGCTCAGCGTGGTGTCACGCTGCGCGGTGCGCGTCGTGTCGTTGGGCGCCGTGGATTGGGTCAAGGTGTCTTCTCCGTGTCTGCGAGTAGCGCGGCGAACGCGCCGGCATTGGTCGGTCCAAAAGCATCGAGGGCGATCTGCACGCCCGTCGCCGGGTCGTCCAACGAGAGGCGGCCGTCGGCCCAGCGGGTGAGACGAAAGGGTGATTCGGCGTCCACCCCGTGGAGACGCCGTTCCCGCACGAGGCTACGCAGGACCCCGCGCGCGAAACCGTTGGTGCCCGCCGCGAGGACGTGTACCGGGTGTTGTGTCTCGGAGACGTAGACGGCGACGGACCCGTCGGGGCGGTCTTCGAAGTGGAGCAATCGTTGCGAGGCCGTCGGCGCGGGAGGCTGCTGGCGGGTCGTCGGGCCACCCCCCAGACGCGCACCGACGGCGCCGATCAACGCGATGCCGATCAGCGCGCCAGCGCAGACGAGGGGGAGCACCGGAAAGCGCCGCCGCCCGGTGGCCATACGGCTAGGACGCCGCCGCGAGGGGCATCGCCCCGGCGGATTCCGTTTCGACCTCCGCCACGGCCGGCGCGTCGATCGCCGCGAGGACATCGGCCAGACGCTCCGCGACGGCTTCGCCGTCGGGGACCGCGCGGAGCATCGGCTCGACACGGCGACCGTAGTGCCACGGACGCGCGTGGGGCCAGAGCACGGCGTACCCGAGTTGCTCCGCTCCCGCGACGGTGAGCGCGATGTCCCCGCGACCCCGCGGACGCTTGCGCAACGAGAGGTTGCGGATCTGCGCGAAGGGGAGGTTCACCGCGAGCTGGACCGCGACGCCCGCCCGCAACACCACACGCCGCGAGGTGATCGTGTACACCGCGGCCCGGCTCTGGAGCCAAGCCAGACCGGCGAGGAGACCGATCGCCAGGGTGCCGAGCAGCGAGAGCCAGAGCCCGGCCGCGAGCGCCGCTGCGACCGAGCTCCCGTCGCCGAGCCTCCACACCACGCTCCAGAACGCCAAGACCACGAAATACACGCCGACCTTGCGCACGTGGAAGGTGTCGCAGGCCAGCACCCGCCAGTCCGGAGACCCCTGCCAGAGGACCTGCTCGTCGGCGGGCAGTGTCTCCGGGAGTCCTTTTTGCGGCTCGAAGAGGTGCTCGCGGGTCACAGCACGGGCTCGCGTCGCGACGGAAGCGCGTAGAGATACCCGCCGGCGTAGTACGCCGCGATCTGATCCTCCTCGCGCTGCGAGACCTGATCGGGGTTGCGCAACCGCGGCACCTGGGCGAACTGCGACGCGAGAATCGATTTCACCTTGACCCGCCGCGCCTCGATGCGCGCCAGCCCGATCGGCAGGAGGACACGATCCGCCGCGGGTGCACTCCCCGGCGGCTGCGCTTCGGCCCCACCCGGAGGCTGGACCTCGGTTCCGCTGCCCGGAAGCTGGAGCTCGAGAAAGCGGATCTGCGGTTCCGCGCGGTCGACCCAGATGTCGCACACGATTCCGGCCTCCCCGCCGTCCGCTCCGAGGACCGGTTTCCCTCGCGGGTCGGGGTCACGCGCCGCGACGTAGAAGTCCGTCGCCACACGCATCGGCGCCAGCCGCGGAGTCCCGTCGTGCTTGCGTTCGGGCTCTTCCGAACGCATGGCCCAGGCGCCCGGGCCGAGACCCGAGAGCATCGGATCGCCGGTCGGCTCGAGGGGAGCGCCGGGCCAGGGCCCCACGGGTTCGCCACCGACTTCGAGTTGGGGGCGTTCGCCGCTGGGGGCGCGGTAGTCCTCGCCGTGCGAAAGCCGAAAGTATTTCGGGCGGGGAATGCCCGGAAAGAACCCCGCCGGATCCCCGCGTTCCGTGGTCAGCGGATACCCCTCGCGTTTGTCCTCTCGTCGCAGGTAGTAGATCAGCCCCGCGAAGAAGATCCAGAAGACGTAGAGCACAACCTGAGCGACGTCGATCGTTTCCGTGATGGCGCCGATCTCTTCCATGACATGGTCCCCCGTGCGCTCGGTCTAGCCGGGAAGGTCGGCGAGACCGAATTCCTTGGTCGATAGTGGCCTCGAGACCCGCGAGGACCCCGCGAGGGGTCCGATGACCACGAGCGTCGCGAACAACAACGCGATCTCGAGGTGGTAGACGACCGCGTACCCCACCGACGGTTCTTGCATCGCCGGCCCGAGCACCCCCGCGGCGGCGAGCGCGGACACGGCGTCACGGATCGCACCCCCCGCTGCGATCGCGAGCCCCGCGGCCGTCGCGTGGACCGCCCCCCAGGCCCCGACCGCGATCCCCGTCTTCTCGCTCGGCTCGAAGCCCATCGCCGCGGCGAGGGTGGCGACCCCGAAGAGCCCCCCTCCGAACCCGATCAACGTCGTCCCGACGCAGAACAGCGCTGTCGAGGCGAGGGGCGCGGCGAAGATCACGGCGGAGAACGCCGCGATGCCCACCAGCGCGCCGAGCGCAGCGAGACGACAGCGGTCGACGCCGCGGGTCAACCAGCGCGCCGAGAGCGCGAAGGCAACCAGGGCCCCCGTGGCCAGGAGCGCGGTGAGCGCGGTCGTCGCCCCGACCGCGAGCTCGAGGATCTCGCCGCCGTAGGGCTCGAGGAGGATGTCCTGCATCGCGAACCCGGCGGTGCCGAGCCCCACCGCCACGAGGAAGCGACCCCGACGTCCGCGTCGGGCGAAGTTCCGCCACACCTCCCGAAACGCCGGACGGGACCGATCGTGCGCGGTGCGCTGGGGATCGCGTCGCTCCTGCTTCCAGAGCGCCGCGCCGTTGAGCAGCATCGTCGCCACCGCCGCGCCCTGGATCACACGGATCAAGGTGAGCTGAGAGAAGTCGGCGAGCAGCGCGCCAAAGAGCAACGCGCTCGCGACGGTACCGGCCAGCAGCATCACGTAGAGCAGCGCCACGACGCGGGGTCGGGTGGATTCCGGCGCGAGGTCGGTCGCGAGGGCGAGGCCCGCGGTCTGGGTCGTGTGGAGGCCGGCGCCCGCGAGAAGAAACGCCAGCGCCGCGCTCGCCGGACCGATCCAGGCCGACCCGTTGCTGTCCCCCGACAAGACGATCAGCGCGAAGGGCATGATCGCCAGCCCGCCGAACTGGAGGAGCGACCCGAACCAGATGAAGGGAACACGTCGCCACCCGAGCGCGGAGCGGTGGGTATCCGAGCGGTGGCCCACGAGCGCCCGGAGCGGGGCGAACACGATGGGCAGCGACACCATCAGCGAGACCAGCCACGCAGAGACGCCCAGCTCGACGATCATCAGGCGGTTGAGCGTGCCGTTGAGCAGGACCAGCGCCATCCCGACCGCGACCTGGAAGAGCGACAGACGCAGTAGCCGGCCCAGCGGAAGGTCGTCGCTCGCCGCATCCGCGAAGGGCAGGAAGCGGGTGCCGACCCGCATCCAGACCCCGGTCACGCGCTGCTGGAGCGTGCTCATGTCGCCACGAGTTCCTGCGCTTGCGAGATGTAGAAGGCCGTCGCGACGCGACAGTCCCGCCCCGCCGCCCATCCGCGAAACGCCGGGGTCGCCTCGAGACGGTCGAGCAGGGTGATTTGCGCGACGGGCTCGACCGAAGGCGATTGGAGACCGCGGGGAAAGCGGCGGCCGGCGGCGAGCATCGCGCGAAGCATGAGCGTGCGCGGCGTGAACGTGAACACCACGGACGTCTCGGCGCGTTCGAGGAAGCGTCCGAGCACGTCGACCATGTCGGGCGTGGTGTAGTGGATCAACGAGTCCATCGCGACGACGTGGTCGAAGCGTCCGAGCGTCGCGTCCGACATGTCGCCGACACGGAAGTCCACGCGACCGGGCCCCACCTCACGACCCCGCTCCTCCGCCAGGGCGAGCAGGGTCGGCGACAGGTCGACGGCGACGACCGAGGCCCCGCGCCGAGCCAGCTCACAGGCGAGCACTCCGGTCCCACAACCGGCATCCAGGACCCGGGCGCCCCGGAGATCCGCGGGGAGCCAGTCGAGCAGCGTCCGTTGCATCGCCTCGCGGCCGGCCCGCACCCGGGTGCGGATCCGCCCGACCGGAGCGTCCGACGTGAGGTTCTTCCACGCCTGTGCGGCGGTTCGGTCGAAGTGATCGCGGAGTTCGCCGCGCTTGACCTCGTAGGAGGCGGACGCCATCAATCGAACCCCAGCAGGTCGAAGATCTCGCGATCCTTCATCGGCTCGACCACCAGCGGGTCGGAGCCGGCCCACAGCCCCGCCGCGAGACGCAAATACTCGTCCTGGACCGCTTCGAGCTCCGGCGACGTCTCCATCTCGAAGAGCGTCCGCTTCTTGAGCCGGCTGCGACGGATGATGTCGAGGTCGGGGAAGGAGGCCATGGTCTTCAGCCCGACCGTGCTGTTGAAACGGTCGATCTGGTCGCTTTCCGAGCTCCGGTTGGCGACCACGCCGCCGATGCGGACCTTGTAGTTCTTGGACTTCGCCAGGATCGCCGCCACGATCCGGTTCATCGCGAAGATCGAATCGAAGTCGTTGGCGGTCACGATCAGCGCGCGGTCGGCGTGCTGCAGCGGCGCCGCGAACCCCCCGCACACGACGTCTCCGAGGACGTCGAAGATGACCACGTCCGTGTCTTCGAGCAGGTGGTGTTCCTTCAGGAGTTTCACCGTCTGCCCGACGACGTAGCCGCCACAGCCGGTCCCCGCCGGCGGACCGCCCGCCTCGACACACATGACCCCGTTGTAGCCCTCGTACACAAAGTCCTCGACACGGAGCTCTTCGGAGTGGAAGTCGACCCCTTCGAGGACGTCGATCACGGTGGGGACGAGGGTCTTGGTCAACGTGAAGGTCGAGTCGTGCTTGGGGTCGCAGCCGATCTGCAGGACCCGCTTTCCGAGCTTCGAGAACGCGACGGACAGGTTCGAGGAAGTCGTGCTCTTGCCGATTCCCCCCTTGCCATAGACCGCGAACACCTTCGCGTGCTCGATCTTCACGGCGTCCATCCGTACCTGGACGCTTCCCTCGCCGTCGGCGCGCCGACCGCTCAAGGCAGTGGCGGTGGTCATGCAGCTTCTCCTGGTGTCACGCCTTCGATCCGATCCTCGAGCTCCGCGCCGGCGTGTCGTAGCGCCTCGAGGGTTTCTTCGTCGGGGGACCAGTAGTCCCGCTCCTGCGCCTCGATCAGCCGATTGGCAACCCGCGCCGACGCCGTCGGGTTGAGGGCCGCCATGCGCTCCCGCATCTCGTCGTCGAGCACGAAGGTCTCGGCCAGCTGGTCGTAGACCCAGGGCGCGACTTGGCCGGTCGTGGCCGACCAACCGAGCGTGTTGGTCACGTGCTCCTCGATCTGGCGTACGCCTTCGTAGCCGTGTCGCAGCATCCCCTCGTACCAGCGCGGATTGAGGGCACGGGTGCGGGTCTCGAGCGCGACCTGCTCCGAGAGCGTGCGGACCCGTCCCTCGCCCTGGGTCTGGTCGCCGAGATAGACGGGGGCGTCCTCGCCTCGCGCCCGACGGATGGCTCGGCTGATGCCGCCCAGGTTGTCGAAGTACACGTCGACCGTCGTCACGCCCACCTCGACCGAGTCGAGGTTCTGGTAGGCGAGGTCCACGTTCGCGAGGACGCTCTGGAGGAGCTCGTTCTGGGGCTGGGGCGCTCCGCTCGGCGCGTACGCGAAGCACTTTCGCTTCGAATACACCTCGGCGAGCTCGTCTCCGTCGTCCCACAGGTCGTTCTGGACGAGTTGGCTGACGTTGGCGCCGTAGCTGCCCTGGGCGTTGCTGAACACCCGGAGCGCGGCGGTCTCGAGGTCGCAGCCGTGCTCGGCCTGGTGCGCGAGGGCGTGTTTTCGGACGAAATTTCGCTCCACCGGCTCCTCGGCCGCGGCCGCGAGGTAGGCGGCCTCTGCGAGGAGCCGTGTCTGCAGCGGAAAGAGGTCGCGAAAGATCCCCGAGAGCGTCATCACCGCGTCGATACGCGGACGGCCGAGCTCTTCGAGGGGGACGAGCTCCGCCCCCGCGAGACGGCCGTAGCTGTCGAATCGCGGACGCGCGCCGATCAGGGCCAGCGCCTGCGCGATCGACGCACCTTCGGTCTTGAGGTTCTCCGTCCCCCACAACACGACCGCCACCGACTCGGGCTCGTCGTGGTGGTCCTCGCGGTGACGCTCGAGGAGTCGTTGGGTCTGGCGTTCCCCTTCTCGCAACGCGAAGACACTGGGGACGCGGAAGGGATCGAAGCCGTGGAGATTTCGGCCGGTCGGCAGGATCTCGGGGGTGCGCAGCAGATCGCCGCCCGGCGCGGGGGCGACGAAGCGACCCTCGAGCGCCCGCAGCAGCGCGGGGATCTCGTGATCTTCCCGGAGTGTGCGCGAGAGCTCGGCCATCTGTTCGAGGCGCTCGCGTTCGGCGTCGTCGGGCTTCGCGCCCGAGCCGGTCGTCGCGACGTCGACGCTCTCGCCCCGGGCCAGGGCCGCGACCACCTCGCGCTCGGGAGCGCGCTCGCCCGACGCCTGGGCCACCGCCAGCAGCAGGTCGGTGCACTCCTCCTCGTTGGGTGGCACACCCATCACGTGCAGACCGCTGGGAATGAGCGTCTCTTCGAGCTCTCGCAGCGACTCGGCGAGGGCCGCGATCTCCTCCTCTGCGCTCTCCGGCCAGGGCGGCTCGGCCTCACCCAGATCGAGGCCGACGGCTTGCGTCTGGATCAGCCCTACGAGCTCGCTCCGCTCCCGGTCGCCGGGTGCGGTGGTGCGCCACCGCTCGATCGACGCCTTGAGGTCGACAAGTCCGCGGTAGAGACCCGCATGGGTGATCGGCGGGGTCAGATAGCTCACGAGGGTCGCCGCGCTGCGGCGTTTCGCGATGACGCCCTCGGATGGATTGTTGGCAGCGTAGAGATAGAAGTTCGGGACGTCGCCGACGAGACGGTCGGGCCAGCAGTCCCCCGAGAGTCCCACCTGCTTGCCGGGCATGAACTCGAGGGCGCCGTGGGTGCCGAAGTGGAGGAGGGCGTCCGCTCCGAAGTCCTCGCGGAGGAAGCGGTAGAACGCCGAGAACGCGTGGGTCGGCGCAAAGCCCTTCTCGAAGAGCAACCGCATCGGATCGCCCTCGTACCCGAAGGCCGGCTGGATCCCTACGAACACGTTCCCAAAACGCTCGCCCTGGACCCACAGCGTGGCGCCGTCGCTCTGCTGGCGGCCCGGCGCGGGACCCCAGTGGGCCTCGATCTCGTCCAGCCAGCGTTCACGACGCACGTGCTCGTCGACCGGGATCCGCGTGTGGACGTTTGCGGTAGCGCCCCACTTCGCGGCGTTTCCCGTGACCACCCGCTCGCGCAGGGCGTCGACGCTGTCGGGCACCTCCACCGAGTATCCCTCGTCGCGCATCGCGACCAGGGTCCGGTACAGCGACTCGAAGACCGACAGGTGCATCGCCGTACCGTTGTTGCCGGAGTTGGGGGGGAAGCTGAAGAGCACCACGCCGATCTTGCGGTCCGCGACGGGGGTCCGGCGTAGCGCGATCAGACGACTCACGCGGTCCGCGAGCATCGCGGCCCGCTCGGGCTCGGCCTGCATGTCGCGGCGCTCCGGATCGGAGGCCTCCCGAGAGCGTCCGCCATAGACCATGGGCCCGGTCGCGCCGTCGAGCTCCGGGATCGCCACCATCATGGTCGACTCGATCGGGACGAGCCCCGCCGCCGACTCCCGCCACTGCTCGAGGCTCTGGAACTCGACCGCGTGCGCCGCGAGGTAGGGCACGTCGAGACGTCGGAGCAGCTCCTCCGCGGCGTTCGAGTCGTTGTAGGCCGGGCCGCCCACGAGCGAGAACCCGGTGAGCGACACCACCGCGTCGACGACGGGTGCGCCGTCCTTCAAGAAGCTCGACTCGACCGCCGGTCGGGCGTCGAGCCCACTCGCGAAGGCGGGAATCACACGCAGACCGCGCGCCTCGAGGGCTTCGATCACCCCGTCGTAGTGCCCGGTGTTCCCCGCGAGGACGTAGGAGCGCATCACCAGCAGCCCGACGGTCCCCCGGGCCTTTCCCGAGCGGCTTCGGGGGAGCGCGGTCGCGCGGTCTGCGATGCCGCCGCGCAGACGCGGGTGATAGACCCCCGTCTCCGGGTACTCGAAGGGCGGATCCGCGCGAACACAGCCGCGGAGCGCACGGCGGGGTCCGGCGGCGTAACGACCGACCAGGAAGCGAATCATGCTGACGACGTTTCGCTCCGACCCCGCCAGCCAGTACTGCATCGTCAGGAAATAGGCCCGCACGTCCTGCGCGGTCCCCGGAACGAAACGCAGGATCTGGGGGATCCGACGCAGCATCGCGGCCTGTCGGGCCCCGGGCGTGGCGCTCTTGTTCTTGCGGAAACGCAACCCCTTGAGCCGTTCGAGGATTCCGAACTCCCCGCCGTCCATCCGGAAGCGGCCCATCCGCGTCAGCTTCACGACCTCGGAGGCCGACATACACCCGATCATCGCGTCGCAGTGGTCGCGACGCT
>JANQRO010000062.1 GCA_028284525.1 Myxococcota bacterium
GGCGTCGCCCCCCGGGCCACCCCGACGGGCGCCGTCCAGAGCCGCGCGACGGTGGAGGCGCTGGCCGCGCTGGGCGTGCCGCTGCTCAGCGACGAGGTCTACGACGGGCTCCTCTTCGACGACGCGCGCGCGACCTCGGCCCTCGAGACCGCCGGTGGCGACGACGCGTTCGTCTTCGACGGGTTCTCGAAGCGCTACGCGATGACGGGCTTCCGGCTGGGCTACGTGATCGCGCCCGAGCCCGCCCTGCGCCGTCTCCAGGTGATGCACCAGAACTTCTTCATCTCGGCCAACCGCTTTGTGCAACACGCCGGGATCGCCGCCCTCGAGCACGGTGAGGGCACCCGTCGGGAGATGGTGGAGGCCTACACGCGGCGTCGTGGACGACTGGTCGAGGGGTTGCGAGACCTGGGCTTCGACGTGCCCCAGCCTCCGCGGGGCGCCTTCTACGTCTTCGCCGACGCCCGCGCCAAGACCCGCGACTCGAAGGCCTTCGCCTTCGAGGTGCTCGAGAAGGCTCACGTGGCGATCACACCCGGGGTGGATTTCGGCGCGGCGGGTGAGGGCTTCGTGCGCTGGTCGCTCTCGGCACCCCAGGCCCGAATCGACGAGGCGCTGGAGCGCCTCGCCGCGGCGCTGGGGTAGGCGTGGCGGCGCGCCGCGGAGGGAGCGCCGTAGCCGGCCCGCCGATCCACGAGGCCCGCATCGAGACGAGCGCGGCGGGCCCCGAGGGCTACCCGCCGGCCGACCTCCCCGAGGTGGCCTTTCTCGGCCGCTCGAACGTCGGGAAGTCGACCCTACTGACCCGGCTGGTCGGACGCCGTCAGCTCGCCCGCACCAGCTCCACCCCGGGGAAGACCCGCCTGCTCCACTTCTTTCGCGTCGTGCGTGGGGAGCTCGCGCTGCGTTTCGTCGACCTCCCGGGCTACGGCTACGCCCGGGTCTCGCGGCGCGAGCGCGCGGGCTGGCAGCGTCTGGTGGAGACCTACCTCGAGACCCGCGAGTCGCTGCGTCTGGTCGTGTTGCTCCAGGATCTGCGCCGCGAGCCCGGCGACGACGAGACGCTCCTTCTCGCGTGGCTCGCCGAGCGCGAGCGGAACGCGATCGTGGCGCTCACCAAGTGCGACAAGCTGAAGCCGATGCGCCGCGCCGAGCGGGTGCGCGCGCTGCGTCCGCGTTTCGGGATCGACCCGGAGCGGGTGCTCGCGACGGCGGCGCCCACCGGAGCGGGGATCGGCGAGCTGTGGCGCGCGATCGAAGCGGCCTGCCCGGAGGCGAACCCGCGGGCGGAAGAGACCGCGAGCCCGGCTCGACCGAGCCGGGGGTCGAGCTAGCGGAACAGATCCTCGGCGGGGTTGCGCACCAGGTCGCGGACCTGTCCGTCGCCCTCGATGGGCACCCCGGTCACCCACACCGCCGCGTGACCCGACGCCTTGGTCATCAGCATGCCGGCCGCCGCGGCGAGCTGATCCACGGTGGCCATGTTGGTGACGTCCAGCCCGCGCCCCACGAGGTCGGTGCTGCCGCGCGCGTCGGCGCACACCTCGATTCCCGCCGAGCCGATCGCCAGGTCGACCAGCCCTTCGCGCCAGGGCCGTCCGAAGGTGTCCGAGACGACCACCGCGCGGGGCTCTGCGCACGGGGTGCCGGGCCCCTCG
>JANQRO010000087.1 GCA_028284525.1 Myxococcota bacterium
TGCGTCGACGAGGCCTGGGAGCGCTACGGCGCCTCCCGCTACGAGCTCGTGATCTCCGACCAGCGGATGCCCGGCGGTACCGGGGTGGAGCTGCTGGAGCGAATCGCCGAGCTCGACCCCGACTGCGGACGGATCCTGCTCACCGCCTACGCCGACCTCGATTCGGCGCTCGAGGCCATCAACCAGGGGCGCGTCCACGCCTACCTCACCAAGCCCTGTCACCCCGATGAGCTCTGCGCCGCCGTCGATGCCGTCCTCGCCCGCACCGCCCGGGCCCCGCGCGCCCGGGACGGGATCGTGTATGCGAGCGCCGCGATGGAGGAGGTCCTGGCGCGGGTCGAGAAGGTCGCGGCGATGCGCGCCGCGGTCCTGGTGCGCGGCGAGACCGGGACGGGGAAGGAACTGATCGCGCGTGCGCTCCACGAGCGAAGCCCCCGCGCGAGCGGGCCCTTCGTCGCGCTGAACTGCGGCGCCATGCCCGAAGAGCTCCTCGAGAGCGAGCTCTTCGGCGTGGTGCGGGGCGCCTTCACCGGCGCCGACCGCGACCGAGCGGGCTTGTTCGCCCACGCCGACGGCGGGACGCTCTTCCTCGACGAGATCGGAGACACCCCGCCGCCCTTTCAGGTGAAGCTGCTCCGGGTCCTCGAGAGCGGCGAGCTGCGCGCGGTGGGCGCCCGGGAGCCCACCCGGGTGGACGTGCGGGTCGTCTCGGCGACCCACCGCGACCTGGAGGCCGCGGTCGCCGACGGGAGCTTCCGCCAGGACCTGTTGTACCGCTTGAACGCGCTCACCATCGAGGTGCCGCCCCTGCGCGAACGACGCATCGACATCCCCATCCTCGCGGCGCACTTCGCGGAGGAGATCGCCGCGGACCTCGGCCAGCCGATCAAGCTGAGCGAGGCCTTCCTCCACTCGCTGGGCGACCGCACCTTTCCGGGCAACGTCCGCGAACTCCGCAACACGGTGGAACGCGCGATCGCCTTCTCCGAAGACGACCACGGAGTGGACGCGACGCCGCGTCCCGCCGCCACGTCCCCCGACCCGGTGCCTCCCGGGGGCGGGACCTTGCGAGAGCAGGTGGAGCGCCTCGAGCGCGCGGCCATCGCGGCGGCGCTGGACGCCGCGGAGGGCAACCGCAGCCGCGCCGCCGCGGCGCTCGGGATCTCCCGCCCGGGGCTGCGACAAAAGATGCGCCGCTTCGGCCTCGACTGACAACTCCGTTTCCGCCCACCCCTGGAAAGGATCTTTCCGTCCGGACGAGCGGGCGCGACGACGGGGCTCTGCACCGGGTGTTGCCGGATGCCGATCGTCCGCGCCCCGCGCTGGAAGGGGCTCTTCCAGCATCCGGTCCGCAACGAGGCACCGCAACCTCGCGACGCTCGTCGTTCCGCGCTTGGCACCGGGTTTGCTCTCTCCCTGGACATGATGATTTCGCGTCCCGTGCAGCAACGAATGGTCTACGCGTCGGCAGACAGCAGCGTGCGCAGCGAGGCGCGCGTCCTGCTCGGCTTCAAAGTCCTCTTCTACACCAACAGTGTCGAGGGCAGCGCCGTCGTCTCCAACCTCTCGCGCAGCGGCGCCTATCTCGTCACCCGAGCCCGGCTGCGACGGGGCCAGACCGTGCGACTTCTCGTCTTGCTGGGCCGAGACGGGCGACAGGAGCTCACGGGCTGTGTCGTGCGTTCGGACAGCGCGGGGTTTGCGGTTGCCTTCGACCGCTATCGCGGGGACGCCAGTCGGCTCGTGGACAACCTGGAATCGGTGATCCACACCCGACTCGCCATGGAGGCGACCGCCGACCTCCCGCCCCTGCCGCTCGAACGGGACGCCGCGCCATCCGCCTGCTGACGCCGCGGTCGGTGGCTGCCGACGCGGCGGTCGGTGCCGCCGCGTGCCGGCTCAGCGCACGTCGGTATCCGCCTCGGCGCCGAGGGCGGGGGGGTCGAGCGTCGCGCCGCCCCCGGGGGCGCACGCCCTC
>JANQRO010000136.1 GCA_028284525.1 Myxococcota bacterium
CGGGGCCGCCGCCGTGAACCTCCAGCGGGCCCTGCTCCGCTCTGCGAAGGTGCAGAGCGCCCTCGAGACGTCCCTGCGACGCAGCGCCGTTGCCCGCCGCCACGCCGGCGAGCTCGACAAGGCGTTGCGGCGGCTGCCCCCCGACGCCGAGGCCGCCCAGGGACACGGCGACGACATCGCCCTCGCCCGGGCGCGCGCCCGACTGGCCCTGGGACGCGCGGGAGCCCTGGGCCTCCTGGAGGACCTCCCGAGGAACCTCGAGGTCGAGCGCACCCGGATCGTGGGGCTGTGGCTCACCGGGAAGCGAGGCGAGGCGCTGGAGCGCACCGCGACCCTCCTGGAAGGGGGCCCCGGTCGGCCCGGCGAACGGTTCCGCTGGGCGCTGCCGGTGGCCCTCGCGGCGTCGGAGCAGGACGACGCCGATCCCCGCGCGCTGCGTCGGCTCCTGGCGCGGCTTCGCGCCGACGCCCCGGCCGGGTTCGACCCCGAGTTCCGGATGGAGCTCGGGCTTCGCGAGGCCCAGGCCGCCGCGCGGGCGGGAGCGCCCGGCGAGGCGACCGCCCTGGTCCGCGCGGTCCAGGCCCAGGGGCCGACTTCGCTTCCGAACCTCGTCATGATCGCCGAGCTCTTCGAGGCCGTCGGGGAGCCGGGCCCGGCGACCGAGGCGTGGCACCAGATCAGCGAGGTCACCGACCGCGACGGCGACACGTGGCTGCGGGCGCGCGTCGGGGTGGCGCGCTCGCTGCGGGACACCCCGGGGCGCGCGCAGGACGGCTGCGACGTCGCCGTCTCCCTCGTCGTGAGCGGTCGATCCCTCCCGACCGAGGTGGAAGACGAGCTCCGCGCCATCGCCGGGAGCTGTGAGATCTCGCAGCCCTCACGCCCGAGCGGCGCGCCGACCGGGGCGCGCCCCGCGACCCGCACCGTCTCGGCCCGATAGCCCTCGCACCCGAGGGGCGCCGACAGCGGGCCGCCCCGCGACCCGCACCGACTCGGCGCGTGGAGCGCGCAGACGCCTACTGCAGCTGGACGCCCACCTGGATGTCGTCGACCAGGTAGGTGATGCCCTCGGCTTTGACGATGACATGGTCCTGGGCGTGGGGTCCGAGGGGGCCCAGGGCGTAGGGCACGCGGTATTTCTCGCCTTGGGAGCCCAGCAGGGTCACCCACACGGTCACCGACTGGAAGCCGCGGCCGAGGCCGTTCATGAGGTCCATGTCGACGACGACCCGGTCTTCCTTCTGGGTCATCGACGCCAGGTAGTAGGTGATCTTGTTGGGACGCTCGCGCTCCGATCGCGTGATCGGGACGGTCGGCACGCGCTGCTGAGGCCGGTAGCCCCCGGGACGCCTCGTGTCACAGCCCGAGAGGCCCACGACCAGGGCGACCAGACACGTCGCGAGGACCCAGGCGACCCCCCGGCGCAGGCTCCTGGCTCCCGTCGTCGACCGGGTCGGCATCGCGACAACCTAGCACGACCCCCCTCGGCGCCGGCGGCCTCGCGGGGCCCCAAAACCCTCCCACCCCGGTATATTGGCCGGCCGAGCTGCGCCCGCCCCGAGGGGTTCCTGAGGTCGGTGGCGCGCTCCGTGGAGAGACGCGCCCATGTTCGACGATGCCAACCCCCTCTTCGTGTGGGGGTGGATCTTCCTCGCCCTCTACATCGCGATCATGGTCGTGTGTGGGGTCATCGGGATGCGTCGCGTCCGGGGCAGCGACGACTTCGCGACGGCGCGCGGCGCCTACGGCCCCTGGTTCCTCGCCTTCGCGCTCGTCGCGACGACCGCGAGCGGTGGCACCTTCCTCGGCCTCCCCGGGATCGCCTACAAAGATGGCCTCGCCGGGCTCTGGTACGCATTCATCTATCCCTTCGGCGTCTACGCCGGGATCATCTTGTGCGCGCGGGTGGTGAGTCGGGCGGGCAAGACCTTTGGCAACCGCTCGATTCCGGAGTACCTGGGCGACCGCTACCAGTCGGACTTCCTCCGTGTCGCCGCCGCGATCTACTCGCTCCTGCTGCTCTTCTACCTCGCGGCGCAGTTGCTCTCCGGGGCGGTGATGTTCGAGCGCATCCTGGGGCTCGAGTTCACGGCGGCCCTCGTCGTCACCTCCGGTGTGCTGCTCCTCTACATCGCCCTCGGCGGCGCCCACGCCGACATCCTGACCGACGGCATCCAGGGGGCGCTGATGCTCCTGATCGCCTTCCTGGTGATCGGTCTCTTCCTGACCGGCTACGGTGTCGACGGCGGACTCGCCGGGGTGGTGTCTCGCATCGGCGAGCTCGACCCCAACACGGTGACCGTGCTCAACCCGAACAGTCTCCTGGTCGGGAGCTGGTGGGCCGTCTTCTGTATCTGGTTTGCCCACATCCCCCTCGGCATGCTCCCACACATCGGGAACAAGCTCTGGGCGCTGCGCGACGAGAACGACCGCAACCTCTTCCTGGGGGTGACCTTCGTCTTCGGCGTGTTGATGCCGGGGCTGGCCCTGGGCGGGGTGCTGGCCCGGGCGGTGCTGGGAGACGGCCTCTTCGCCGAGGGCCAGAACCCGAACTACGCGATCCCCGCGCTCCTCGTCGAGCTCCTGCCGACCCAGCTCGCGGCCTTCCTCGGGGCGGGCATGCTCGCGGCGGTGATGTCCACCGCCGACGGGCTCGCGGTGTCGGCCTCGCAGATCTTTGCCAACGACATCTACCGGCGGACCCTGGCGCCCCGCAACCCGGCGCGGAGCGAGGCGGACGTCGACCGCATCGCATTGCGGATCAGTCGGGTCGGGACGGCCGCCGTGCTGGTCCTCGCCATGTTCATGGCGGCCCACTTTCACGCGAGCAAGACCAACATCGCCATCGTGATCTGGCTGGGGATCGGCGGGATGACGGCGGCGCTCACCGGGCCCTTCATGATCGGGGCGATCTGGTCGGGGGTGACCCGCAGCGCGGCCCACGCCGGTTTCTTCGCCGGCGCGATCTGCTTCATCGCGATGTCGCTCACATCGGGCTGGCTCGAGCCGGGGTGGTGGAAGAACCAGTTCCTGAACCCCTTCGCTCGCGCCACGATCGGCGGCATCCTGTCGGCGATCGTGACCCTGCTCGTGTCGGCGGCGACGCCGGCGCTTCCGGCCGATCACCTCGACCGCATCTTTGGCGACGGGGACGGCGCGGACTAGCGGGGCGCCAGCGCCTCGAGACAACGCCAGTCGACACCGATCCCCGCGGCGCGTTCGACACGCCGCTCCTCGTCGGGGTGGATCGGGGTGACGACGACGTGGCTCGCCCCGGCCTCGGCAAAGGCGGCCACCCGATCGCGGAGCCGCTTCTCGTCGCCCCAGGCGATCACCGTGTCGATCAGCCGGTCGCTGCCCCCGTTCTCGAAGTCGCGGTCGTCGAAGCCGATCGACTTCCACACCCGGTGGTAGGCGGGAAGTCCGACGTAGAACTCGAGCCCCTGCCGGGCCATCGCCCGGGCGCGCTCGGCGTCTTCGCTGAGGCAGCAGCGCATCACGACGTGGAGCTCCTTGTCGGGGCCCAGCACCTCGCGGGCCTCGCGAACGTACTCCGGTGGCATCAGATACATGAAGACGCCGTCGGCTCGGGCAGCGGCCAGCGCCAGCAGCTTGGGACCGTGGGCGGCCACGATCACCGGAGCGCGGGTCGCGGGCGGAGGCGAATCGACCTCGGTCTCGGCGATGTCGTGGAGATAGCGACGCATCTTGGGGACGGGGAGTTCCCACTGGTGACCCCGGGGCTCCACCAGGAAGGGGTGCGAGACGCCGAGGCCCAGGGTGAAGCGTCCCCCCGAGAGTTCGGCCAGGGTCTGACGTCCTTGCGCGGCGGCGGCGGCGTCGCGGACGTAGACGTTGGCGATCCCGGTGCCGACCCGAATCGTCTCGGAGCGCGCGAGCATGTGGGCGCAGGTGGCAAAGGGCTCGCGGCCCGCGATCTCGGGGACCCAGACGGTGTCGTAGCCGTGCGACTCGAGACGCGTGGTGTAGGCGTCGAGCTCGTCGACGGGCATTCCGTCGGTGAAGAGCAGGACCCCTTGGCGTACCGACATGATCGTCTCCTCGCGCGACTAGGCCGCGCCGATCGCGAGGCGGACCTGCTCGTGGAAGTGAGCCAGCGCCGGCTCGAAGCGCCCGTAGACGAAGTCACCGCCGCCGCTCGAGGCGACGCCCTCCTGGATCGACTCGCCGGTGGGGAAGTCCTCGGTCTCCACCGTCGCCATCAACAGGTCGACGTTGTTCTTCCAGTGACGGTGGGCGCTGTCGGTGTCCGCGGGCTCGGGGATGTAGAAGTCCATCACCATCTTGCACTCGCCCACCCGGTCGCCCGGGCGGATGCGGAAGACGTCGACGTGGTCGTTCTGGATCGTCAACACGTCGCCCGGGAAGAGCACGTAGACGTTGGCCGCCTGGGGGATCAGGTCCCATTCGGACTCGGGCTTGTCGCGCAGCGTCTCGATCGTCTTGCGCACGAAGGTCTTGCGGTGGTGCGGGCCGAAGGGTTCGAAGAACGAGAGGTTGTGGTGGAGGATCGGGCCGACGGTGTTCGGGTGCAGGGTCTTGAAGTGGTACGACTCGCCAAAGGTGTCGACGGCGATCTTCCAGTTCATCTTGTACTCGAGGTGCCGGCTCTCGTAGTAGTGGTAGTCCTCGAGCCGGTAGAGGGCGAGCTCGGGACCGAGGGGTCCCAGGTACGCGTCCACGTCGAAGGGGGCGTCGACCCGAGGAGCCACCCACACCATCCCGTGCTTCTCCGCTACGGGCAGGCCGCGGAGACCGCGCTCGCTGCGGTCGAGGCCGGGGAAGCCATAGGCGTCGGGGAGCCCGACGAGTCGGCCGGCGTCGTCGTAGCTCCAGCCGTGGTAGACACAGGCGAAGGTCCGGGCGCGACCGCATCCCTGCGCGAGCCGCGCACCCCGGTGACGGCAGTAGTTGAGGAAGGCGCGGAGCTCGCCGTCGCGGCCGCGGACCACGAGCACCGAGGTGCCCGAGAGGTCGTCCACCAGATAGTCGCCGGGCTCGCGGAGCTGACAGGAGAAGCCCACCAGCCGGGGCCTGGTGTCGAAGAGTCGCTCGCGCTCGAGGCGGAACTGCTCCTCGCTCCCGTAGGCGGCGATCGGGTTCACCGCCATCGACTCGACCATCGGGGGTTCGCCCCGGTCCATACAGTCGAAGATGCGTTTGATCAGGGCGACCTGGGCTTCGTGTCTCATTGCGACGTGGGCCTTCCCGACTCGTCCATCCGGAGATCCCGAACGTCCGCGAGCCGATCCTTCAGGGGACCCTCCCCCCGGGGGGGGATCACTCCGGATCGGGTCCCTCTCGACCCGAGCGGAGCGGATTGTAGGCCGCCCGGCCGGGCGACGTCACGGGAGGGGCGCGCCGAGACCTCCCCGCTGCGAGCGACGGCAGCGGATCGGCACCCGGTGCGCAGGAAACGCTCCAGACCTGCACGCGGCCAGCCGATTCGAGAGAGGGAGGAGGTGGGACGATGGCCGCTTCAGAGGGTGCTTCGGTCGCGCGGGTGTTCGCTGCTGAGCTCATGAGCCGGGGGGTCGCGCCGTCTCAGGCTCTCGAAGTCTCGGCCACGGTGATTGCCGCCTATCCCTGGGCGCGGCGCATCGGCGTGCCCAAGGTCACCCGCCAGCTCACCGAGCACGGCCTCGATCCCGACTCGGCCCGGGACTTCGCCCAGACGCTGCTCGCACTGGAGCTCTTCGACCACGGCGCCTGCTTCGACGACGTGCTGCGGATGCTGCGTCAGGGGGACTGCGACCGCGGCGGCACCCTGGCGATGGCCCTCGATGCCGCGCGGATCCACCGCGCCCTGCGCCCGGACAAGGGCAACCCGCCGCAGCGCCCGCGGATGAGCTTCGCCCTCGACCTGATGGGCGCCCTCGCGATCGTCCTGCCGCTGGCGTACCTGCTCCTCTCGCTGCGCTAGGCGAGCCCGCTCGCCAGCTCGAGGCCGGCCTCCGCCAGCCCCTCGACCTGGATGCGGAAGGCGTCGGTGTCGGCCTCGTTGGCCATCACGCCTTTCAGGTATCGCGACAGGACCCCCTCGACGATCGCGGCGAGTCGCCAGTACTGAAAGGCGCGGTAGTAGTCGATCTGCCCGACGTCGAGGCCGGTGGCCACCGCGTAGCGCTCGATCAGCTCCTCGCGGTGGAGGAACCCCCCGGCCTGAGAGGGGGAGCGTGCCGCGCCCCGGGTGGTCGGCCCGTCTTCCCCGGGATGCGCCCAGTTGTTCAGCAGGTACGCGAGGTCGGCCAGCGGATCGCCCAGGGTGCACAGCTCCCAGTCGAGCACCGCCGCGATCGTCGAATCCGGCGCGGTCAGCATGTTGCCGAGCCGGTAGTCGCCGTGGACGATCGTCGCCCCCTGCTGCTTCGGGACGTGGCGCCGGAGCAGGTCGGTGAGACGGTCGAAGGTCGCCAGCTCGCGGGTCTTCGACTTGTCCCACTGGCCGCTCCAGCGTTTGAGCTGACGCGGGACGTAGTCTTCTTTGCGTCCGAGGTCGCCGAGCCCGACCGCGTCGGGATCGACACGGTGGAGCGCGGCCAGGACCTGGATCGCCGATTCGCCAATCGGTCTCCGTGCGGGCTCCGGAAAATGGGCCTCGACCGCGTCGGCGTCCATCAAGACGACACCCTCGACGAAGGACATCACGTAGAAGGGCGCGTCGTTCACCGACTCGTCCTCGCAGAGCCCGAGGGCGACCGGGACGGGAACGTCGGTCTTCCCCACCCCGGTGATGATCTTGTGCTCGCGCCCCATGTCGTGGGCTGTGGCGAGCACCGCGCCGAGGGGCGGGCGTCGCAAGACGTAGTCGGCGCCCGCGGCATCGGTCACCTTGTAGGTGAGGTTCGAGTGCCCGCCGACGATCAGCTCGAAGCGCAGCGGGGTGACCACCCCGGGAATGTTCGCGGCGAACCAGACGTCGAGCGCCTCGCCGCGAATTCCCGGAATGTCGTCGGGGCTGCTCATGCCCCGAGGTCGCCGAGGATCTGCTCGAGGTGGGTCTTGGGGTCCACCTTCGGGTAGGCCAGCAGGATCTTGCCGTCCTCACCGATCACGTAGGAGATGCGTTTGGCGTAGCCCTCGTCGGCACTCCGCGCGGCGCCGTAGGCCAGCCCCAGGCTCCGGTCGGTGTCACACAGGAGCCGGTAGGGGAAGTCGAACTTCTCGGCGAAGGCGCGGTTGTCCTCCACGCTGTCGAAGCTCACGCCCAGCACGGTGATCCCGGCGGCGTCCACGGCGTTCGCTTGGTCGCGCAACGCGCAACCCTGCACCGTTCAGCCGGGGGTATCGGCTTTGGGATAGAACCAGAGCAGTACCTTGCGGCCGGCCAGGTCCCCCAACCGCACCGTCGTCCCGTCGTGCGCCGCGACCGCGAAGTCCGGCGCCTGGTCTCCCACGTCGAGCATTCCCATTCCTCCCGGCGCGTATCATACCCCGGCCTGCAGAGGGGCGGGCCCCGCCTCAGGGGCGGTAGGTGTAGGCGCGGACGCCGGTGTGGGCCTCGAGCAGGGGCTTGACCCAGGACACCCAGTCGCAGAGCGCGGGTCGGGTCTCGCGGGGATCGATCAGGTCGTGGAAGCCAAAGGCCTCCGCCCGGGGGAAGGCGCTGGTGCGGCTCGCGAGCTGGGACTCGAGCTCGGCGCGGCGCGCGACGGGATCCTCGGCCGCCTCGATCTCGCGGCGGAACGCGACGGCGACGCCCCCTTCGACCGGGAGCGCGCCCATCTCGGCGGAGGGCCAGGCGAGGACGTGTCCCTCCGGGCCGTAGTGGGCGGCGGCCGCCACCCCGTACGACTTGCGCACGATCACCGAGGCCCAGGGCACCGTCGACTGCTGGACCGCCATCAAGGCCTGGGCGCCGTAGCGGATCGTTCCCGCCTTCTCGGCCGCGGCCCCGATCATGAAGCCCGGCTCGTCGACGAAGCTCACGATCGGCAGGTGGAAGGTGTCGCAGAAGTCGACGAAGCGACGCACCTTCTGTGCGCCGTCGGCCGTCATCGACCCCGCGTAGAAGCGCGTGTCGTTCGCGAGGACGCCGACGGGTCGTCCCCGCAGTCGCGCCAGCCCCGTGATCTGAGAGCGGCCGTACCGGGCGGACATCTCGAAGAACGAATCGCGGTCGACCACCGCCGCCACCAGGGCCCGGGCGTCGTAGATCTTGCGGCGATCGCGGGGAATGATCGACGCGAGCTCCTCCTCGCGGCGCTCCGCCGGGTCGTCACAGGGTCTCAGCGGGGGCAGCGCGTCGACGTGGCTCGGCAGATAGGAGAGAAAGCGCCGGATCAAGTCGAAGGCCTCGTCCTCGTCGGCGGCCACCGCGTCGACGACGCCGTTGGCGGCGTGCACCTTCCAGCCACCGAGCTCTTCCTTGGTCGCGCTCTCGCGCAGGGCGCGCTCCACCAGCGCGGGCCCGCCCACCAGCACCTGGGCGGTGTCGCGGGTCATGACGGCGTAGTGCGACGCGACGAGGCGCGCCGCCGGAAACCCCGCCGTGGGGCCGAGCGCCGCCGACACCACGGGAACCCGGGCCATGACCTCGCCGATCGAACGAAAGCGCGGCGGGGCGTTCACCGCTGCGCCGCCGTCGGGGCGCCGCTTCTGACCGGGACCCGCAACGCTGCCGCCACCGCCCTCGAGAAAACGCACCAGGGGTACCCGGTAGCGCAGCGCGAGCTCCTCGGCGTAGACGCTCTTGCGCAGCCCCGACGCCGACGGCGAGCCACCGCGCTGGGTGAAGTCCTCGCCGCCGACGGCGCAGGGTCGGCCATCGACCTGGGCGAGGCCGAGGACGTAGTTGGCCGGCTCGAAGGACACCATCGCGCCCGACTCGTCGAGCTCCGAGTACCCGGCGATCGGGCCCTGCTCGCGAAAGCTCCCGCCGTCGCAGAGCCGCTCCACCCGCTCCCGGATCGTGAGACGGCCTTTGCCGTGGTGCGCCGCGACGGCGTCGTCGCCGCCGAGCTGCGCCGCCCGCTCGCGTCGCGCCCGGATTCCGTCGATCTCTGCCTTCCAGCTCACGGCCCGCATGGTAGCCAGAACCCGGTCCGCGGGCGTGGGCGGCGCGTGTGGCGTCCGTGGCGAAGGGGGATGTCCGTCTGCGCAAGGACTGCCTCGCCACGGCGGCGATGGGGTCGAGCGTCTACACTCCCGCGATGCCTGACGCCCTGCCCTGGATCGCGGCCGCCGTCGTCGCGGTCGCCGCTCTCGCTGCCATCGCCCAGTGGAGAGGCGCCGCCCACGCGCTCACCCGACGCAACCACGAGCTCGAGGACGCCCACGCGGAGCTCCAGGATCTCCGGGAGGCCGCCGCGAAACGGGAGCGCCGCCGCGACGACCAGAGCAACGAGCTGCGCGACCTCCGCAAACGGCTCGACAAGACCAAACGCCGCGCCTTCGAGAGCCAGGCGGAGCTGGAGCCACTCCAGCGCGAGTTGAACGGGCTTCGGGCAGAGCTGGCCGCAAAGACCCGGGCGCTCGCCGAGAGCGGCGACGCCCTGGCCCGCGCCGAGACCGCCGTGTCCCAGGCCGCGCGGGCCCGCGACGCCGCGCGTGCCGAGCTCGCCGAGGCCAGCGAGATCGCGGAGGGCGCCGAACGCGAGACCCCGGCACCCGCGACCGAGCCGGCCCCGGGGGCCGAGCTCGAGACCTTGCGCAAAGAGCTCGCGGCGCAATCGCGTCGCGCCGCGGAAGCCGAGCGCGAGGGCGCGCGTTTCCGTCAGCGCTGGCGCACCGAGCAGCGCGCCTACATGGTGATCCGCGGCGAGCTCGAGATCGCCAAGGATCGCATCCGGGCTCTCGAGGGCCGTCCGCCCCGGGAGAAACGCCACGCACCGCCGCTCATCCCGGGCACTCCGATCGAACGCGGCGAAACCCTCGCCCCCGAGACCGAGGCGGAGCTCTCCGAGCTCAACTGATCGCGGCGCGCGAGCACCGCCTTCCCTCAGGGCTCCGCACGCTCCACGCGGACTGCGCAGAACTTGAACTCGGGGATCTTGCCCTCCGGGTCGAGCTCGTCGAGGGTCAGCAGGTTGGCGGCCGCCTCGCGGAAGTGGAAGGGGATGAACACCGCACCCCGACACTCGCGGTCGGTGAGCTGTGCGCGGAGCACCACGCTCCCCCGGGCACTCGTGACCCGCACGCGGTCGCCGTCCGACAGGCCCAGTCCCTCGCCGTCCGCGGGGTGGATCCCGACGAAGGCCTCCGGCGAGATCGCGTCGAGGACTTTGGCGCGCCGGGTCATCGAGCCGGTGTGCCAGTGCTCGAGGACGCGGCCGGTGTTCAGGACGAAGGGATAGTCGTCGTCCGGAAGCTCGCGGGCCGCGGTCCACTCGGCGGGGACGAAGCGGGCCTTGCCGTTCGGGGTCGGGAAGCGGTCGTCGAAGAGCACGACGGGCCCGTCGTCGTGTTCGGGGTCGGGGTTGGGCCAGAGCTTGCCGGTGGCGCCGAGATTGTCGTAGCGGAGCGTCTGGTAGGCACCCGTCAGCGACGCAAACTCGTCGAAGATCTCGGAGGCCGAGTCGTAGGCCATCGGATAGCCCATCCGCGACGACACCTCGCAGACGATCTCCCAGTCGAGCCGCGCCTCGCCCGGGCTGCGCAGGGCGGGGCGGCCGATCTGGACACGCCGGTCGGTGTTGGTGTAGGTCCCTTCCTTCTCCAGGTAGGCGCTCGCCGGGAGGATCACGTCGGCGAACTCGGCGCTCTCCGTGAGGAAGATGTCCTGTACGACGAGGAAGTCGAGGTTCGCGAGCGCCCGGCGCACCTTGTTGACGTTGGGGTCGGAGAGAAAGGGGTTCTCGCCCAGGACGTACATCCCGCGGATCCGGCCCTCGAGCGCGCCCTTGGTGATCTCGACCACGGTGAGGCCGCGCTCGGGGGGCAGCGCGCGGCCCCAGGCGTGCTCGAACTTCTCGCGGATCGCCGGGTCCTCGACGGACTGGTAGTCGGGGAAGACCATCGGGATCAACCCGGCGTCGCTCGCGCCCTGCACGTTGTTCTGCCCCCGGAGCGGGTGGAGGCCCGAGCCCGGCTTGCCGACGTTGCCGGTGAGCAGGGCCAGCGCGATCAGACAGCGGGCGTTGTCGGTGCCGTAGACGTGCTGCGAGATCCCCATGCCCCAGTAGATCACCGCGCTCGCGGCGCCGCCGAAGCAGCGCGCGACGTCGCGGATCGTCCCGGCGGACACCCCGCAGATCTTCGCCGCCTGCTCCGGCGGGTAGGACGCCACCAGCTTCTCCAGCGAATCGAAGTTCTCCGTCCGCCGCGAGATGAAGTCGCGGTCGGCGAGCCCCTCCTCGAGGATCACGTGCATCATCGCGTTGTAGAAGGCGACGTCGGTACCGGGCTTGATCCGGCAGTAGAAGTCGGCGTGGTCGGCGATGTCGGCGCGGCGCGGGTCGACCACGATCAGCCGGGTGCCGCGTTTGCGCGCCTCCTTGAAGAAGCTCGCGGCGACCGGGTGGTTGGCGGTGGTGTTGGTGCCGGCGAGGAGCGCGGCCCCGGCGTTGGCGATGTCGCCGTAGGTGGTGGTGACCGCGCCACTGCCGATCCCTTCGAGCAACGCCGCGACGCTCGAGGCGTGACACAGCCGGGTACAGTGGTCGACGTTGTTCGTGCCCCAACAGGCGCGCACCATCTTCTGGAAGAGATAGGCCTCTTCGTTGGAGCACTTGGCGCTGCCGAAGCCGGCGAGGGCGTCGGGGCCCACCTCGGCGCGGATCGCCCCGAGCCGAGACGCGACCAGGTCGAGGGCCTCGTCCCAGCTCGCCTCCCGAAAGGCCGGGAGCACCTCGTCGTAGTCCACGAGGCCGCCGGGTTTGCGCCGCCCGTCGCCCTCGCCCCGGACGTCGCGGGAGAGCGGCCCCTTCGGGTACGCGCCCTCGCGCCGGATCAGCGGGACCTGGAGACGCTGGGGGTGGTGGGTGTAGTCCCAACCGTAGCGACCCTTGACGCAGAGCCGCGCGTGGTTGCCCGGGCTCTCGCGCCCCTCGGCGAACACCACCTGGTTGCGCTCGCGGTCGACGTGGTATCGGATCGCGCAGCCCACGCCGCAGTAGGGGCAGACGCTGTCGACGGCCTCGAGCTCGCGGGCGGGGCGCAACGCGAGCCCCACCGCCTTGTCCACCAGCGCGCCGGTGGGACACGCCGCTGCGCACTCGCCACACGACACACAGGTGCTCTCGCCCATCGGCTGGTCGAGGTCGAAGGCGATGCGGGTCGTGTATCCCTTGCCGCTGCGGCCGATCACTTCGTTGTTCTGGATGTCGTCGCAGGCGCGGATACAGCGGTCGCAGAGGATGCAGGCCTGGTGATCGACGGCGATCACCGGGGAGGAGTCGTCGCAGGGACGCCCCGGGGTCTTTGGGAAGCGCGGCGTCCCGACGCCGAGGTCACGGGCCAGGGCGAAGAGCTCGTTGCCACCCACCCCCGTTTCGCGGGGGTCGCCCTCGATCTCCTGGTCGCTCATCAGGAGTTCGGTCAGGACCGTCCGGTGCCCCACGACCTCGGGGCTGCCGGTCTTCACCTCCATCCCGTCCTCGCAGACCCGGACACAGGAGGCGGCGAGGGTGCGCTCGCCCACGTCGACCACGCACATCCGGCAGACGCCCACCGGCGCGAGCTTCGGGTCGTGACACAGCGCGGGGATGTCGATGCCGGCCTGTCGGGCGGCCTCCCAGATCGTGGTGCCCTCGGCGACCTGGACGGCGCGGCCGTCGATACGGATCTCGATCATGCACGTCTCCCGGGCGGCGGGTCGCCGGCGAGGGGGAGGCCCGGGGGCACGCCCTCGCTGCTCCAGCCGCGCTCCCGATAATAGGCCCGAATCATCGCGCTGAGGGTCTCGGGCCGGAGGCGGGCGCCGGCCGAGGCGCCGTCGGGCAGCGGTGTCTCGAGCAGGCGGGGGGGCAGGGTGTCGTCGGCCGGCACCCAGCCCTCGCGGAGGTTGTAGGCCTTCTTGGCGTCGACGATCTCGCGCGCCGCCCGGCGCAGCGCCTCGGCGTCGAGGCCCCAGCCGGTGACCGCGTCGAGGAGCTCGGCGGCCTCCGTCTCGAAGTCGTCGAAGACACCGCGCAGGAACTTGCAGAAGATCAGCGAGTCGAGCAGCGCGGCGCGGTTTTCCGCCGCCACGGCGCCCGCGGCGATGGCCTCGACGCTCCGGGGTGCGTCGGGCTGGAAGTCGACCTCGTAGGCGTTGCTGCGGTTGTGGTCGGCACCGCGGGCGGCCACCGCGAGACCCAGGGCCATCGCCGGTAGCGCCCGGGGCTCGTAGCCGGGCAGCTCGAGGCCCTTCACGTGGAGGGCGAAGGTGGGGGCCGCGCCGCCGAGCTGCGCGGCCGCTCGCCGCGAGCCCTCGGCCAGGAGCGCCCCGAGGCCGCGGCGGCCGGCGATGTCGTCGAGGAGCGCGAGGAGCCCCGGGCCGTCGCCAAAGGCCGGTGCCTCGGGGAGCAGGCCGCGTTCCCGACACTCCATCGCAAAGGCCACCGTTCCCCCCGCCGACACGGTGTCGAGCCCCAGGCGGTCGCAGCGGGACGAGGCGTCGAGCACCGTCTCGGGGTCTTCGATCCCGCACAGGGGCCCGAGGGCGAAGAGGCTCTCGTACTCGACCCGGACCGGGGCTCCCGAGCCGGCGCGGCGGTAGCGGTGCTCGCAGCCGATCGTGCACGCGGCGCAGGAGGCGCGCTCCACGCGCCGTCCCTCGCGCAGCCCCTCCGCCGAGAGCGCCTCGGCGCCCGCGAAGTGTCCGCTCTGGAAGTTGCGCGTCGGGAGCGACGCCACCCGCTCGAAGGACAGGAGATTGGCCGCGGTGCCGAGCTCGCGATACTTGGCGGTGGCGTCGCCGCGGCTGCGCCTCGCCAGGTCGCGGGCGTGTTCGCGCAGACGCTCTGGGTGCGCCAGCGGCGTCGGGGTCTCGCCGCGCACGACGACGGCCTTCAATC